>NZ_JAQPZO010000002.1:300000-507878 GCF_037619445.1 Exiguobacterium sp. USCH10
TGACTTTTTGAGTCGCCTCTTGTCCCGCATGGTCTCCGTCATAACAGATGATGACTTCCTCCACGATTCGAGACAATGCTCTTGCATGCTGTGGAGAGAAGGCAGTTCCAAGTGATGCCACAACTTCTTGTGTACCCGCTTGCGCGACTTGTAAGACATCTACGTTTCCTTCTACGAGAAAGACTCGCTTTTTCTTACGCATCAATGCCCGGGCTTGAGAGAAGCCAAATAGCAATTCACTCTTGTTGAATAGCGGTGTTTCAGCCGTATTCACGTATTTTGGTTGACGGTCATCAATCGCACGTCCACTGAAGCCAACGATGGTGCCGTCTCGATCCGCAATCGGAAAGACGACCCGTCCTTCAAATCGGTCAAAATATTCACCGGATTTGGACTTCGAGATTAAACCTGCCTCAACCATTACTTCTAAATCGAACCCTCGCCGCTCCAACAACTCGACAGTAAAGCGTCGTTGGTCTGGGGCAAATCCAATCTTGTATTGCGCAATCGTTTCTTCCGTTAAATCACGGTTTCGCAAATACGCCAATCCCACTTCGCCAGCTTCTGTTTTCATCAAGACTTCATGGTACAAGTCCGCGACGAGTCGATGTGCATCACGCATTTGTTTACGCCATACTTGTTCACGTGTGAGTTCTTCGTCCCCTTGTATACTTTCTACTGAAATATTCGCGCGCGTTGCTAAACGCTCCACTGTCTCAGGAAAAGATAACCCTTCCGTCTCCATCACGAACGTGAATACGTTCCCTCCGGCACCACAGCCGAAACAGTGATACATCCCTTTTTCAGGTGAAACAGAGAAAGACGGTGAGTTTTCGGAATGAAATGGACATAACCCCACAAGCCGATGCCCTTGTTTCTTTAATTCGACACGCTCGCCAATCAATTCGACGATATCGGTCGCTTGCTTCACTTCTGCGATGACTTCATCTGGTATCCGTGGCATCTTGACCACTCCCTGTTTCCAATCTCGCAACGAAACGGAACGCTCATCACGTTCCGTTTCACTGTACTGTCAATACTCTATTATACCCTCTCAAAGCAACGATTACTAATTGAAACACTTATGCACATTAGTCGTCTTTTGATTGTTCGAGATGACGTAAGATAATGCCCGCCGTCTCTTCGACCGCCTTGTTCGTCACATCGATCACATCACAACCGATTCGTTCATAAATCCCGCGAGCATATTCGAGCTCTCGATTGATTCGTTCAAGTTGTGCGTAGTCCGCTTCCGGCTTCAAACCGAGTGACTTGAGGCGCTCCATTCGAATCGAAATCAACTTCTCTGGAGAGATGATTAACCCGACACACCGTTCTGCCGGTAAGTCAAATAACTCCTCTGGAGGTCGTGATTCTGGTACGAGTGGGACGTTCGCGACTTTATATCGCTTCAATGCCAAATACTGAGACAGGGGTGTCTTCGATGTTCGCGAGACGCCGACGAGTACGATGTCGGCTTTTTTCAGACCACGCGGGTCTCGACCATCGTCATATTTGACGGCAAATTCCATCGCTTCGATTTTACGAAAGTAATCATCGTCCAAGCGATAGATGAGTCCCGGTTTTTCACGTGGGGCTTCTTTCAGCTGTCCCGATAAGACATCGAGCAAATCACCGAGCAAGTCAACCGTCTTGACCTGGTGTTCTTCCCCGAGTTTCATGAGAAGCGCGCGATGCTCTTCATTGACGAGCGTGAATGCAATAATTGCGTGTTGCGCCTTCGCTTGTGTGACCACATCGATAATCGTCTGCTCATCCTCAACGAATGGGATGCGAAGCGTATCAATCGCATTCTCATGGAATTGGATACTCGCTGCTCGGACGACGAGCTCACATGTCTCTCCGACCGAGTCACTTACCACAAAAACGAGTTGTTTCGTAGTCAAATCGGTTTCCTCCTCAAATCGACTCATCGTTCGCTAACGCAATGAGCACCTTCGTCATGTTCGTTTTCGTCATCCGACCGAGAACAATCAATTTGCCATCCTTCTCTTCAACGACCGGCATGGCATCGATTTGCTTCTCAATCAATTTCATTCCCGCACGAATCAATGTCTCGCTTTTCTCGCAAACCGTGATATTCGGCATGCGTGTCATGATGACGTTGACCGGCAATTGATCTAAATCTTGATTCCCAATTGCTGCGCGGAGGAGGTCTTTACGTGACAGTACCCCTACGAGTTCTCTGTCACGTCCGACAACGAACAGCGAGCCCACATCTTCTAAGAAGAGCGTGACAATCGCATCATATACCGTCATCTCGTCCCGAACGACTTTCGCAGAGGACATAAAATCTCCGACCGTTAAGGAATCTAGCTTTTCGCGGAGCATCGACGAATTCCGTTTGCCAACGAACGTGTAGCCGACGCGAGGTCTTGCTTCAAGTATTCCTGTCATCGTCAAAATCGCAAGATCTGGACGCAAGGTCGCACGCGTCAGCGATAATTCCTGCGCGATTTGCTCCCCTGTAATCGGTCCATTTTCTTTTACAATCTCGACGATTTTTTGTTGGCGTTCATTCAGTTGCATAGCCAACCCCCTCTAGTTTGTTAGAGTACGAGCGCGTTGAAGTCTGCGACACTCTTAATCGTCGTAGCAAGTCGGTTCATTTCGTGGAGTCGGTTTTGGCGTACCGCCTCGTCATCACTCATGACCATTGTATGTTCGAAATACATCATAATTGGTGACTCAAGCGTCTGAAGAAGTTGAAGCGCTTTGTTGTAGTCTCCTGTTTGAACGGCATTCATCGCATCAGGAGCAGTCTGTTCAATCGCTTCATGTAATGCAACCTCTTGGTCGTTTTCAAACAATGACGGATCGACGTCTCCTGGCTCACCTTTTTTCGAAATATTGACGACGCGTGACAATTGCTCGATCAATGACTTCGCGTCCGTCGAAACGAATTGTTGAATCGCATGTGCACGAGCATCAAGACGGTCCACCGTAAGCGTAGTCGTCAACACGGCATCAATCACGTCATAGCGAACTTGCTGTTCTTGCAAGCGATATTTCAAGCGAAGTGTAAAGAACTCCACGAGCTGTGCCTTGACTTGTTCTTTATCGGCTTCATAGAGTCCTGCCTCCAGTTGTAATTCGACAACTTTCGAAAGAAGTTTGTCGATTGAGAGGTCAATCTTCCAATCCCCAAGGATTTGTACGACCCCTTGTGCTTGCCGACGAAGTGCGAACGGATCTTGTGAACCACTCGGGATCATGCCGATACCAAAGAACGCAGCAATCGAATCGAGCTTATCTGCGAGAGCAAGCACGGCACCTGTTGCCGTCTCCGGAGACGAATCACCCGCGAAACGTGGCATGTAGTGCTCACGAATCGCCGCAGCTACTTCCTTGTCCTCACCTTGTTGAAGGGCATACTTCTCACCCATGATTCCTTGAAGCTCTGTGAACTCGTAAACCATCTGGCTGACAAGATCAAACTTATGAATCGCACCAGCACGATTTACTTTTTCAAGGTCCGCATCAAACAAAGGAGCAAGGGCTTGTGCGATTTCGGTCACACGTCGCGCTTTCGCACCAGTCGTTCCTAATTTTTCGTGGAAGACGATTCGGTCGAGACGTGCAAGCTGATCATCGATTTTTGTCTTCTTGTCTTCTTCGTAGAAGAAGACCGCATCCGCAAGACGCGCACGGATGACCTTTTCGTTCCCACGTGCGACGTTTTCGAGATGATCGGCGTTCCCGTTTCGAACGGTAACGAAATAGTTTTTCAACGTTCCATCAACATATACCGGGAAATAGCGCTGGTGCTCTTTCATCGTTGTAATGAGAACTTCTTCCGGTAAGTCAAGATACGTCTCATCAAATTCACCAAAGAGGGCAGTCGGCCACTCGACTAAGTTCGTGACTTCCTCTAACAAGTCGGCATCAAGCGGAATCGTCCACCCTTGATTTGTCGCGAGCGTTTGAATTTGACGTTCGATTTCGGCTTTACGTGTCTCGTAGCTTGCCATGACAAATGCAGCCTCTAGCGCTTTCACATATTCAGCAGGTGACTCGACGACGACATCTCCCTTGCTGAGGAAACGGTGACCTCTCGTCACATTCCCTGTTTTCACGCCTTCAATCGTAAAGTCGATGACGTCTTGACCGAAGAGGGCAATCAACCAACGAATCGGACGCATGTAGCGTAAACTGCTCGTTCCCCACTTCATGTTTTTCGGGAACGTCAAGCTCCGAACGACATCTTCAAGGCCGTTCAATAACGACATCGTATCTTGACCCGCCTCATGACGTTCTGCGAAGACGTATTCAACACCTTTTTCTTCGGCGAAGTATAAGTCTTCTACTGTTAATCCACGACCACGAGCAAAGCCTTCTGCCGCTTTCGACCAGTTCCCTTCAGCGTCTTGAGCAATCTTCTTCGCAGGTCCACGAAGGGTTTCCGTTAAATCTTGTTGTGTTTCTGCCACGTCGCGAACGATTACAGCTAAACGACGAGGTGTAGAATACACATCGATTGAACCATACTCAACACGCGCTTCTTTCAAGAACGCATCGATGCGCTCTGCCAATTGCTTCTCTGAGCGCAAGACGTATTGAGCCGGTAATTCTTCTAATCCAATCTCTAGTAAAAGGTCACGCATTCAAGTCACCTGCTTTCTCTTGTTTCAAAAGCGGGAAGTCAAGGCGTTCCCGTTCTTCGATAAATTTAGCAGCACATGCACGTGACATATTACGGACGCGTTGGATGAATCCAGTACGTTCTGTCACGGAAATCGCACCTTTTGCGTCTAACAAGTTGAACGTATGTGAACACTTCAAAATGTAATCGTACGCAGGGAAGACGAGATTTTCTTCGAGAGCACGTTTTGCTTCCTTCTCATATGTGTCAAATAGCGTGAAGAGCATATCGACGTCTGATAACTCGAACGTATATTTCGAGTGTTCGAACTCAGGCTGGTAGAAGATGTCTCCATACTTGAATCCATCCGTCCAAACGAGGTCGAATACGCTCTCGACTTCCTGAATATACGAAGCGAGGCGTTCGAGACCGTATGTGATTTCAACTGCAATCGGGTCACACTCAATTCCCCCGACTTGTTGGAAATACGTGAATTGCGTGATTTCCATCCCGTTCAGCCATACTTCCCAACCGAGACCGGCTGCTCCGAATGTCGGGTTTTCCCAGTTATCTTCGACGAAGCGGATATCATGCTCGAGCGGGTTGATTCCAATCAACTCGAGACTTTCTAAGTACAACTCTTGGATGTTGCTCGGCGACGGTTTCATGATCACCTGGAACTGATGGTGTTGATACAGGCGGTTCGGGTTCTCCCCATAACGTCCGTCAGCCGGGCGGCGTGAAGGTTCCGTGTAACAAACGTTCCAAGGCTCTGGACCAAGGCTTCGAAGGAACGTCATCGGGTTCATCGTCCCTGCTCCTTTTTCCACATCGTACGCTTGCATCGTCAAACAGCCTTTCGATGCCCAAAAGTTTTGTAGCGTGAGAATAATCTCTTGCACAGTCATGTGCTTCATAAATGACACCTCCAATAGTATTGAAACGACAAAAAACGCCCCTATGTGCCTAGCACATAGGGACGGGATTGATTCCCGCGGTTCCACCCTACTTGCCCCAACAACGGGGCCACTCTTAAAAGATGTGGGCGCTCTGGAATCGCCATTCACTCTTCTCATGACGCTCGGCTCACACCACCCCGAACTCGCTTTATTCATGACAGAAAGAGTTACTTTTTTCCTTCATCGCGCACGCTATTTCATTTGTCTAATCGTAACTCATCGTATCGAATTCAGTTTGAAAAGTCAATCCTCATTCAGATGAAGCCGGATCATTTGGTCGAGCACTCGTTTCGTCTTCAATCGGAGTCCGCTATATGACTCCATGTATGCATCAAAGAGTTGACGCAAGAGGAGTCTAGAGTCGTTCGATAACGGTACGTTCCGAAATTCTGACAGTTCGTGTTTGCTCATCAAGTAAAGCAATTTGGCGAGACGTTCTGATAATGGAACCGCTCCCTCTTCTCGATGTCGCCCACATAAAAAACCGCCAGAAGCGACCGAGAAATACATCGGGTCCGTCACGTCCCCACAGCGGACACACCCTGTCAGCACAGGAGAAACACCTAGTAGATGCAAGATACGCAGTTCGAGATGATGGGTGATCACATCTGCGTCCATGCCCGCATTCAATGCTTGAAGCGCATCCTGTAAAATCCGAAAGAGCGGACGATTTTGTACCCGATCCTCGACAGACCGGTCGACGAGCTCCAACCAATACATGGCGTATGCCATCCGATCGACATCTTTCCGGATTTCCGGATAGGACGTCATAACATCGGATGATTTTAACTGAGCGAGCCCACGGCTAGAGGGGAAAATATACACACCTTCTACAAACGGTTGGCTCGAGGCATGAAACCGACTCCCCGGTTTTTTTGCGCCTCGTGCCATAATCGCAACTTTGCCAAGCTCTTCTGAAAACAATGTCACGACTTTATTCGATTCACCATAATTGACGGTACGAATGACGATTCCCGTGACTTTTTGTAACATGGCTTAATACTCGTCGTCGCGGAAACCGAGGTCACGAAGCTGACCCATCTTGTTACGCCAGTCTTTCTGGACTTTGACCCAAAGGTTCAAGTACACTTTCGTGCCGAGAAGCGCCTCGATGTCTTGACGAGCATCTGTCCCGATTTCACGGAGCATCGTCCCTTTTTTCCCGATGATGATTCCTTTTTGTGAATCGCGTTCCACCATGATGACGGCTTCAACATCAATCATCTCCGAGTTATCACGTTTCTTGATTGATTCGATTGCCACAGCGATCGAATGCGGGACTTCGTCTCGCGTCTTATGCAACACTTTTTCGCGAATCATCTCTGAGATGATAAATCGCTCCGGGTGGTCCGTCACTTGATCGGCCGGGTAGTACATCGGTCCTTCAGGTAACAATTTCTTAATTTCTCCTAGGAGTGGTTCGACGTTATTACCTTGTAATGCCGAGATTGGCACATATGCTGCGAAGTCCAATTCATTTGTATATTGCTCAATCACTTTCGGCAGTTCATCCGGGTGAATCAAGTCGATTTTATTCATCACCAAAATGATAGGTGTGTCGAGTCCTTTCAATTTTTCAATGATGAAATCATCTCCGGCACCACGAGGTTCCGTCACGTTCACCATGAAAAGAATCGCATCGACTTCGCGAAGGGCGTTCGTCGCCACTTTCATCATGAAGTCGCCGAGGCGGTGTTTCGGTTTATGGATTCCCGGTGTATCGATGAAAATGATTTGAGAATCATCCGTCGTATATACACCTTGTACTTTATTTCGTGTCGTTTGTGGTTTATCCGACATGATGGCAATCTTTTGACCGATCACGCGGTTGAGGAATGTCGATTTCCCGACGTTCGGCCGACCAATGATTGACACGAAACCAGATTTAAAATCTTCTTGATACATAATGCACCTGCTTTCTCAATTTCAGAACTTTTAGTATAGCACGTTCCATAGCCTTGGACCGAATATAATGAGTGCTGTCACAGCCGCTCCGACTGAAGCAACGAGGACGGCACCCGCGGCCACGTCTTTCGCCTGCTTCGCGAGCGGATGGACATCTTTTGTGACAAGGTCGACCGCCCGTTCGATTGCCGTGTTTATGAGCTCTAAACTCAGGACTAGTGTCACCCAGGCAAGGAGGACGAGATTTTCCATCCTTGTCGTTTGTAGCCAAATCGCGACAGCAAATACGAGTAAAGCGGATATGAGATGGACACGCATATTCCGTTCTGTCCGAATGGCATGGAGGATTCCCTCACATGCCACACGAAACGGTCTCACACGTTGCCTCGCTTCAACTCGAAATGAGTGAGAACTTCCTCTTGTCTTGCGGTCATTTCCGCCTCTTCCTCTGGCGTCATATGGTCATATCCCAACAGATGAAGGAATCCATGGATGGCCAAGAAACCGAGTTCTCGCTCAAAGGAATGTCCGTAGTCCGCTGCTTGTTCTCGGCATCGTTCCACCGAGATGACCAAGTCTCCGAGGAGATGCGGTTCGTCCTCATCGAGTGTGAAGTCCATTTCGTCTTCGCCCATCTCATCAAAGGCAAAGCTGATTACATCGGTCGGAGCATCTTTTCCTCTCCACTCCCGATTCACCTCATGGATTTCTTCATTCGTTAAATACGTGACCGACAATTCACTCGGTTCTTCGACCTCTTCTAATTGTGCGGCATGTTTCAGAATCGACTCGACAAGCTCGATTTGAGACACCGTCAACAATTCATGTTCATCGTTCGAGATGATTTGCATGTAGTTCTCCCTCTTTCTTTAGTTCTGGATATTCAATTCGCTCGTGGAACAAGCCCGTCAACGTCTCGCATGCGCTCTCACCGACGCGCCAAATTTCTTTTGTCGTCAAATCGCAGTCTTCAAACTGTCCGTCTGCCAGTTTATCACGGATGATGGCACGAACGAGCATCCGGATTTTCTCCGGAGTCGGTTGTTTTTGCGAACGAACGGCCGCTTCGATTGAGTCGACAATCATGACGACCGCCGCTTCACGTGTTTGAGGCTTCGGACCAGGATAACGATATCGGGACTCCACCACATCTTTCTCCTGATCTTCTTTCGCTTTGACAAAGAAGTATTTCAATAAAGATGTCCCATGATGTTGCTCAGCAATATCGATGATTTCCTTTGGTAGTTTATAGCGTCTCAATAGATCGGCCCCGTCATAAGGGTGAGCCATAATGATGTCAGCGGACTCTTCTGGTGTCAGACGATCGTGCGGATTCCCTCCACCTTGCTGATTTTCAATGAAGTGAAGAGGACGTTCCGTTTTCCCAAGGTCATGGTAATAGCTCGCCACTCTCGCGAGTAAACCGTCCGCCCCAATGGCTTCACATGCCGATTCCGCCAAGTTTGCCACCATCATACTATGGTGATACGTGCCAGGCGCTTCCATCAAGAGCTTTCGGAGCAATGGATGTGTCGGACTCATCAATTCGACGAGTCGACCAGACGACAAGACGCCAAACCATGGCTCTAGGAAGGGCAAGAATCCAAATGTCAACACGATCGATAGCAAGGCGCTGATGACGGCGAACCCAGATAGGTACATCGCCATTTCCCAAGTCACTTGAACGTTTCGCAATAAGAGCAACGCGATGACCATGATGATATTCACGATGCCGAGTAAGACGCCCGACAAGAACAAGCGTTTCCGCTGAATTTTTGGTTCGACTAAAAAGACGGCTAAGAAACTTCCGGTCGCGACATATACCAACGTCATGAAGTTCGTGCTTTGTCCGAATGTGACGACGATACTCCCCGCAATCATGGTAATGAACGCCGATGCGAGGGCGACACGCTCGTCAATCAAGATACGTAGTAATAATACGACGAAGGCGGTCGGTGCCAAAAGATAAGCATACGTCGTGTAGTCAACGCCGATGTATCCGACGCCAAAGAAGATACCGAGTTGTAACAGAAGCAACCCATAGACGGTCACTAATATTTTCGGGCTTAGTAATAGATCTTTGATTTTTGAGCGGATAAGCATGAATAAGAACCCGCCCGTCAATAATCCGCTCAATAAGAATGATCCGAACAGTGGAGCGAGTGACCGGTTCGGATCGATCGCTCCAGTGAGTTCTAGCTTCCGATAAATCTCACGCGTGACGACTTCCCCTTGACTGACAAGAAGTTGCCCTTCTTGGATGATGACAGGATCGACTGCATCGACGGCTTCTTGTTCTTTTTGACGAGTCGCCTCAGAGTCAAACACATAGTTCGGAACGATGAGTTCATCGCTTAATGTTTTTGCAATCGCACGGAATTCAAACGAAAGTGGTGATTGATCAACGATTGCAGCCGCGCGGTCTCTGGCCGCTGCGACCGCTTCATTACTCGTTTCAATTCGATCATCCATCACTTGTTGCAAAGCCGTTACCGTCACGTCTTCAACGGTTTGGCGCGTATCTTCCGTCGCCTCGAGGAGTGAGTTCAGCTCTTCGTCCGCGAGTACCCCGCTCGCTTCCGTCGAGTTCAGACGGCTCTTAATATCTGCCAGTTCCGTCTCTTCATCGGTCTGGTCGAACGCTGCGAACAATTGCTCGACTTTAGCAATCTGTTGGTCGGCAAATTCCCGACGGAGCGAAAACTGACTGCCGACACCGTTCGTTACTTCTTGTTTCAACCGTTCAGTCGCCACTCGGTCCTCAACCGTAATCGGAGACCGGATGTCCTGTTCGGCAATCCCTAACGGTTCCACACTAATAATGGATGGGCGCACGGTGAAGTATAGAATGGCACCTAGTAAGAGAAAGAAAATCAGCGAAATCGTCGCGACTGTCCAATGTTTGGCTTGCTGCATTCGTGTGCCCCCCTTTCACGATCGTTTACCTCACTATCGTCCTTATGTGAGGTCTGTACTATAGGCGTTGATAATTTTCTTAACGAGTGGATGGCGGACGACGTCAGACGCGCTGAAGTGTTCAAAGTGAATCCCATCCACGCCCTCTAATAAGCGTAACGCCTCTTGTAAACCTGACGCCTTGCCTTTCGGTAAATCGACTTGTGTCAAATCCCCTGTGACCACCATCTTCGATCCGAAACCGAGTCGCGTCAAAAACATCTTCATTTGTTCTTTCGTCGTGTTTTGTGCCTCATCTAATATGACAAACGCATCTTCTAACGTACGTCCACGCATATAGGCGAGAGGGGCCACTTCGATTGTCCCTCGTTCTAATAAGCGATTCGTCTGTTCGACGCCGTAGACGTCGAATAAGGCATCATATAACGGCCGAAGATACGGATCTACCTTTTCTTTCAGATCACCTGGTAAAAACCCAAGATTCTCGCCTGCTTCTACGGCAGGTCGTGTCAAGATAATCCGTTTCACCTGACCTTCTTTTAGTGCGCGCGCCGCTAGCACGACTGCTAAATACGTTTTACCCGTTCCAGCCGGTCCGATTCCAAAGACGAGGTCTCGTCGTTCGATTGCACGAACATAGCGACTCTGCCCAACTGTTTTAGCACGAATCGGTTTTCCCTTGTTTGTCGTGAAGACGACACGCTCATAATGTTCGAGCAGTTCGTCTCCCTTTCCAACTTGGATATGTTGAATGACACTGATGGCGTCACTTTCGTTAAGACGTGCACCTTTTTTCACTAACGTCTGTAACGTGAGGATGACTTGTTTTGTCAATTCTAGTGCTTCTCCAGTATCGGCTTGGATAATCAATTCCTCGCCTCTTGGAATAAGTGCCACTTTCAATTCTGTCTCAATCGCTTGGAACACTTCATCTTTCGGTCCGAGTAAAGCTTGTGCTTCATTCGCATGTTCCATGACGAAAGGTATTTTATCAGTCATAATCAATGGATACGTTGCCCCCTCTAAATATCGGTTATTCCTCTTTTACTTTAGCACTATCACGCCTATCGTGAAAGAAAGACCGTGTATTTTCCCCATGCAAAAGGCAGTAACGCGAGGTTACTGCCTTTGCCTTACTTCTTTCGTTTCGAGACCGGAGGTTGTAATACCTCGCTCCAAATGACAGCTTCCCGCATTTGTTTTTTCGAAACTTTCAGTTGTCGCGGTTTAATTTCCTCCTGAATTGGAGGGATTTTCACCGCTTGTTCAAACTGCGCACTCACTTTCGGCATCTCGACTTGACGTTCCCGAGGAGCTGGTCGCTCTTCGGTACGCGCTATCCGACGTCTCACCTTTTGTGGTGCTGGCTTTTGTTCTGATTCGGAGTCGTCAAACGCCGATTCAATTTCTTTCATCACGTCTCCGACCGAATCCAAGTAGCGTTTCAGTTCACTGCTCTGAGGACGGTCGCCTGAAGACGATGACTTTTCAAGCCGCTTCATCACCGCCGAGGCGATTCCGAAGGCTGCTAACAAAAGTACCCATAGTCCATCCATATTTATCACTCACTATCTGATTCAGAATCGATAGGTGACCCGATCGCTTTACGCATTTCCGTATCTGCTTGAACGTTCAAGTAATTCACGTAATCCATGACGCCGAGTTTACCGTTACGCAACGCCTCGGCCATTGCGAGTGGGACTTCCGCTTCGGCGCCGACAACTTTCGCACGCATTTCCTCTACAGAAGACTTCATTTCCTGTTCGCGAGCAATCGCCATCGCACGACGTTCTTCCGCCTTCGCTTGGGCAATCTTTTTATCTGCTTCGGCTTGGTCAGTCTGCAGGACCGCCCCGATGTTCTTACCGATATCGATATCTGCAATATCAATCGAGAGAATTTCAAACGCCGTACCTGAATCCAAACCTTTTGTGAGTACGGTACGTGAAATCATATCTGGGTTCTCAAGTACGTGCTTATGATTGTTTTGCGATCCGATAGTCGATACGACACCTTCCCCGACACGGGCGATAATCGTTTCTTCCCCCGCACCACCGACGAGACGATCGATATTGGCACGCACCGTAATACGCGCTTTCGCCTTCACTTCAATCCCGTCCATTGCCACACCGGCGATAAATGGTGTCTCAATGACTTTCGGGTTAACCGACATTTGTACGGCTTCAAGTACGTTACGTCCTGCCAAGTCAATGGCAGCGGCACGCTCGAACGATAACTCGATGTTTGCGCGGTGTGCCGCAATCAATGCGTTTACGACACGGTCAACATTACCACCCGCTAAGAAGTGACTTTCAAGTTGGTTCGTGTTTAAACCGAGACCCGCCTTGACTGCTTTAATCAATGGGTTAACAATTTTTGATGGTACGACGCGGCGAAGGCGCATCCCGACCAATGTGAAAATCGAGACGTGTACACCTGCTGCGAATGAGCTGATCCATAATCCGATTGGTACAAACGTGAAGAAGACAGCAAGCGCAATCAATCCTCCACCTGTAATGAGTAACGTCGTCAATAGTTCTGGTGTCATTCTGTTACATCCTCCTTCGGTTCTATAAAGGTCCGAACGACAATCCGCCCTGAATCCACTTTATATACCTGAATTTTTGTCTGCTGATCGAGATAGCCACCTTCTGTTACGACGTCAATACGTTCTCCGTCGATTTCGGCAGTACCGGCCGGGCGAAGTGGTGTTAACGTCACACCGACTTTCCCGAGAAGTTGTTTACGGTCATCATGGGACAAGTAACCTTTTTCGGTCGATGTCGAATCCGTCAAAATCAACCCTTTATAAATGAGCGGACGATTCGTACTTAATCGGCGATATGCCCAGAACCCAAGTCCAGTGAGCACCGCTGCCGCCAAACCGATGGAGAGCCACAGCTGACCGATTGTCGCACCCGCCATGATCAAGCTGGCAACGACCGCTCCGATCCCAAGCAAACCGAACAATCCAAACCCTGCAACGAACACTTCAATTCCAAGAAGGACGACTCCGACAAAAAAGACTGTCAGAATCACTCCGAGACCAAATGTCATCGTCTTACTACCCCCTTCCAATTTCAAAGCTATCTCCTATCTCTAGTGTATACGAAACAAGAATGAATGTGGTTTCAGAATACGCAAAAAAAGCAGAAACTTTCGGTTTCCCGAAAAGTTCTGCTTTTTCATCAATTCGTCAATTGTTGTTTGACGATTCGGTTCACAAGACCACCGTCTGCCTTGCCTTTGACTTGCGGCATGACGACGCCCATCACCTTACCCATATCAGATGGAGCGGATGCGTTCGTTTGAGCAATTGCTGCTTGGACGATCGCAGTCACTTCATCTTCTGAAAGTTGTTCAGGCATATAGGCTTCTAGGACGACAATCTCTTCTGCTACTTTGGAAGCAAGGTCTTCACGACCAGCGCTTTCGAATTCTCGGAGGGAGTCTCTGCGCTGTTTCATCTCTCGGTTGAGCACCGTGAGTTCCTCTTCCTCGGTAAGATCTTGACGACCTAGTTTGATAGCCTCATTTTGGAGCGACGCTTTTACCATCCGGATCGTCGTGAGACGATCTTTTTGTTTAGCGCGCATGGCTTGCTTCATGTCGTCCGTCAAGCGTTCTTGAAGACTCATGAGCCAACACCCTCTCTACACAATGAAACTGGAATCAGAATTTCTTACGCTTACGCGCAGCTTCTGATTTCAATTTACGTTTTACGCTTGGCTTTTCGTAGTGACGACGTTTACGAACTTCGGCAAGTGTGCCATCTTTCGAAACACCGCGTTTGAAACGACGAAGAGCGTCTTCAAGCGATTCGTTTTTACGGACACGAGTTTCCACTAGTTTTCCCTCCCTCCGAATTACACGACTAAGGAAACGTGTTTCACACGTCATATCATATTATAGTGAAATTAAGTCGTGTGGTCAACCACTTATTAATAGTCGCTGTCTGAACGTCCGCCTGTGACGATTGCGATACCAGCTGAAGCACCGATGCGTGTCGCACCAGCATCGATCATCGCTTTCGCTCCTTCGAAGTCACGAACACCGCCTGAAGCTTTTACGCCGAGGTCTGGTCCAACTGTTTCACGCATGAGACGAATGTCTTCGACCGTTGCGCCACCAGTAGAGAAACCAGTTGATGTTTTGACGAAATCTGCTCCAGCTTTCACTGAAAGTTCAGCAGCTTTCTTGATTTCTTCTTTTGTAAGCATGCACGTTTCAAAGATGACTTTGACGAGTGTACCGTTTGCCGCTTCGACAACCGCACGAATGTCACGCTCTACGAGGTCGTAGTCGCCGTCTTTGAGTGCTGCGATATTGATCACCATATCGACTTCATCCGCACCGTTTGCGATCGCGTCTTTTGTTTCGAACGCTTTCACTTCAGGCGTGTTCGCTCCGAGTGGGAATCCGATGACTGTACATACTTTGACGTCGTCATCCGCCTTAAGTTGCTCCGCAGCATATTTGACCCATGTCGGGTTGACACAGACACTTGCGAACTTATATTCGAGCGCCTCTGCACAAAGTTTTGTAACTTGATCTTTTGTTGTTTCAGCTTTTAAAGCTGTGTGGTCGATATAACGGGCTAATTCCATTATTCATTTCCTCCTCTGACAAATAAGTCTGACATCTAACATATTACCATGTTTTTTCGAGATGTAACAGCTTCCAAATTTAAATGAGTTGACGACGTTTACGAGCGACGACCCAACTGTTCCAACTGAAAAAGAAGATGGCCAGCCAAATACATGTGAATGCGAAGACATGATATGCTGTGAACGGTTCATGATACATGACGACTCCGATAATCAGACTAAGTGTCGGTGCGATAAATTGAAGGAATCCGACGAGTGTGAACGGGATATGTTGTGCCCCGTAACCAAACAAAAGAAGCGGAAGCGCCGTCACCACACCTGTTCCTAGCAATGCGACCCAAATCATCGGTGACATGTCGAAGGCAATCTGGTCCGTGACGACCTGATTGCTGAGAAAGATGAGCGCGACAGGAACGACTGCTAACGTCTCAATCCCAAGACTGACTGTTGAAGCGAGAGGTCGCCGCTTCTTCACCATTCCGTAAAAACCAAACGTACTCGCTAATACGAACGAAATCCACGGAAACGAGCCATATCCAAGCGTCAAGACGAGGACGCCGATTGACGCGATCCCGACTGCCATCCATTGGACTCGGTTTAATGATTCCCGAAAGACGAGCACCCCTAACACCATACTGACAAGCGGATTAATATAATAGCCGAGGGATGCCTCGATGATATAACCGTGATTGACAGCCCATATGTACACGAACCAGTTTGCACTGACGATGAATCCGTTCAACATGAACGCGTTTCGTGTGGCAGGGTGGCGAAGAGCGTAACCGAACTCTTTCCACTGATTCGTCCATCTTAATACGAGTAAAATAAATAAAAAGGACCAAACGATACGATGTGCCAAAATTTGCCCGCTCGGCACTTCTTGCAAAAACTTCCAATAGATCGGGAGGACGCCCCACATCACGTAGGCCCCGATTGTCGTCCATACTCCCTTGTTCACACGTTCACCCGCTCTCTTTCAAGATAAAAATAGTTTAGTCGATGAATGACTTCCGATACAAGGCTTTTGTTTCATGAAAAAAGGACGCGAAATCGCGTCCCTTACTGTTTATTGCTTTACCTGTTCGATGGCGGATAGAGCTTGTGCTAAATCTTCAACTAAATCATCGATATCTTCTAATCCAACTGAGATTCGAACAAGTCCGTCCGTGATCCCGAGTTCTGCACGTCGCTCAGCTGGAATCGACGCATGCGTCATACGAGCCGGGACACTGATCAAGCTTTCAACTGCACCGAGACTCTCTGCGAGCGTGAAATACTTCGTCTTCGCGACCATCATTTCAGCCGCTTCGGCCGAACCCACGTCAAACGCAATCATGCCACCGAACCCACGCGCTTGCGATAAGTGCACGCGTTTCGCTTCTTCACTAGAGACACTCGGGTGAAGGACACGTGACACGTTCTCATTCGATTGTAAGAATTCAACCAACGCCCGTGCGTTCGATTCAATCTCTTCCATTCGAACGGCAAGCGTCTTAATCCCACGGACGACGAGGAAGCTGTCTTGAGGTCCGAGGACTGCACCGACTGAATTTTGGAGGAATGCCAACGCTTCTCCTTGTTCTTCCGTACGTGCGACGACTAAACCTGCCACGACGTCACTATGACCGCCTAAATATTTTGTAGCACTGTGTAAGACATAGTCGGCACCAAGGTCGATTGGATTTTGGAAGTAAGGTGTCATGAACGTGTTGTCCACGACGAGCAAGACATCTGCCTCATCCGCAATCGTGCGCATCGCTCGGATATCCGTCACGTTCAAGAGTGGATTTGTCGGTGTCTCCACATAAATCATTTTCGTGTTCGCTTGTAGCGCATCACGAACCGCTGTTTCATCGGATGTATCGACAAAAGTTGCCTCCAAGCCTCGTGACTGAAATACTCGATTGAATACACGGTACGTTCCTCCATATACATCAGACCCGACGATGACGTGGTCTCCAGATTTCAACAACATGAGTACGGTCGAGATAGCAGCCATCCCAGAACCAAATGCAAAACCTTGCACACCACCTTCGATATCCGCTATGAGTGTCTCGAGTGCGGTACGTGTCGGGTTCGCAGATCGAGAATACTCATATCCTTCCCGTAAGTTACCGATTCCGTCTTGCTTATATGTGCTCGTTTGATAAATCGGTGGTGTGACCGCCCCTGTTAATGGGTCGGTCGTTTTACCGCCGTGAATGAGTGCTGTCTTTGTACGCATGTTCTGCCTCCTTGACAATTCCTTGACTTAAATATCGTTCTGCACTGTCTGGCAAGATCGTCACAATCGTGCCTTCTGACATTTGATTTGCTTCCTTTACACATGCTGCGATGGCAGCACCAGAAGAACTTCCGATGAGCAATCCTTCCTGTTTCGCAAGATGCGCCACGTAATAGAAGGCTTCCTCATCTGTGATGGTATGAATCGCATCGACATAAGACTTTTCCAAAAATGCCGGCCATTTTTCGACGCCAATTCCTTCTGTTTTATGTGGACCTGGCTCACCGCCGTTCAAAATCGAACCGACCGGCTCCACGACAACAGTTTTCGTCCCATGTGGTTTTAACGTTTTGGCGACACCAGTGAACGTACCTCCTGAACCCGCCCCCGCTACAAATACGTCGATTTGTGGCACGTCCTTCAACAACTCTTGCGAAAGGATGTCGACATAGGCGTCCGGGTTGTCCGGATTTGAAAACTGTTCCGGCACGTATGCGTCATGTTCTTCAGCCAACTCAAGCGCGTGACTGATTGCGCCTTTCATTGCAAGCTCGGTTGGCGTGTTGACGACGGTCGCTCCAAGGAGACGCATCAATGCTTGTTTCTCTTGACTAAACTTTTCAGGGGTCACGGTAATCAGACGAATGTCGTATCGCTGACAAGCGAGCGCGAGTCCGATTCCCGTATTCCCGGCTGTCGGCTCGATCACCGTACCACCTGGTGCCACATCTCCACGTTTCATCGCCCGCTCAATCAAATTCATGCCGAGTCGGTCTTTGACACTTCCTCCCGGATTCATCATCTCCATCTTCCCGTACACTTTTACCGTAGCTGGAACAGGTAATGAACGGAGCTCGATGAGCGGTGTGTCCCCGATGAGTTCATAGACGTCACGGACAATCATCTTACGCTTCGTCCTTGAAGACGATATGCCACTCGTCACGTTTCGCAAGCATGTCAGCTGCTAATTTTTTGGCTCCCTCAAAATCATGATGGTTCGCATTCCCGCACTGTACCGGGTTTTGCGCTGGCAATTCTTCCGCGTTCATCGCATCGCGCAGTGTCGCTTCTACGAGGTCGAGCATGCGCTCATAATCCCCATCATTCAACATCGTCCAATAGAAACCTGTTTGGCATCCCATCGGCGAAATGTCCACGATGTCTTCTGAATGATTACGACTGTTTTCGGCGATCAAATGCTCGAGAGAGTGAACCGCACGCATCGGCATGAGGCCTTCGTTCGGTTGGATGAAGCGAATATCATACTTGTAAATCGTATCAGCCGTTCCTTCTTTCACACCGGCGAGACGGATAAATGGAGCCTGAACTTTCGTATGATCCAAGTTAAAGCTTTCAACGTTATATGTTTTCATGAGTAATTCCTCCTAATTATTTTGTAGCGACGACAAGCCAAACAAATTTATTTTTCTGTGTCATTGTCACGTTGTATCCATTCGCCTCTAGCATCGTACGAATGGTAGTCGTATATGGATAATATTCACGATTTAAATCCTCGACCAAGTCTGAATAGCCTTGTTCCGTAGCCCAGTCAATAATTTCTTGACGTGCGTGTGGAGATTCGAACATCGTATCAAGCAATACGAATTTCGGATGTCCCCAATCACGAACATATTGACCGATCGCTGTTTCTTTCTCAGAATCCGTCAAGTGATGGAAAGCGTACGAGGAAACGACCGTATCGACATGTGAGAACGTTGGATAACGGAGAAAATCTCCATGTTCGACCGATATGCCCAACTTCTCAATTGCAATCTGCCTCATTTCTGGAGAAGGTTCGATTGCAATTAAAGGATGTCCCTTTAAAATTCGGGCACTCAAGTTGCCTGTGCCGACACCAAATTCCAAGACCGTTCCTTCAACGTGTAACGCAACGTCATCAAGCATTTGATCATATCCGACAAATACTTCATGATATTGTTCGTCATGCCCCCCGACTGCCGTATCGTAATCTTTCGCCCAATCCTTGAAGATATCCATGAATGGTAAATTCATAGCGCCACCCCATCCTTAATTCTGACTAAATTGATATGTTTTATTGGTATTTAACATTAACGTTACATTAACAGGTTTTTTTGAACATTTCAAGTCATTCGCGTGATTCTGACGATCACCAAAATTTGATATAGGTCTTATGATTCAGGTCTTTAGTAATTGTCTGAACATTTAAATTTGTGCAAAAACACTCCCCTACTTTACAAAAAAATCCACTCTTTTTCCCCTGAACAACGATATGATAGTTCACAATGCAAGAGGAAATCTTTGTTTTTTTACAGGTAATAACAAATATTAGGGGGTAAACACGTTGTCAAGAAGAAAAGTCTACTTAAACGCTTCACTTGCTACATGTATTGCTTTAACACCTGTGTTGATTCAAGCGGGTACGTCATCTGTTTCAGCAGAAGCTTCCATCAAACCAAAAATTGAGCTCGAAAAGAAACAGAAAAAAGTCCGGGTCGTCGTCGAACTCGTCGGTGCACCTGCAATCGCAGAAGCAGCGCAAAAAGGGAAAAAATTTAATGAGTTGACGAAATCAGAACAAAACAAGGCACAACAATCTGTACAGTCTGAACAAAAACGCGCAAAATCCGCTTTGAAAAAACAAGGCGTGACTGCTACACCGATTGAAGAGTTCACGACCGTTTTTAACGGCTTCTCCACTTTCCTCTCAACAAGTGAAATCGCTAAAGTTGAAGCTCTACCTGAAGTAGCGACTGTCCATGTCGTCAACGAGTATGAACGTCCTGAAGTGAAACCAGATATGGTTACAAGTAACGGAATGGTACAAGCCGAACAAACATGGGGAGATTACGGATTTGCCGGGGAAGGCACCGTCGTCGCTGTCATCGACTCGGGAATTGATGCCGACCACCGAGATTACCGAATCACAGATTCGAAAACGGCAGAATTGACGAAATCAGAAGTCGATCAGGCCATCACTTCGTTCGGTCTACCTGGTGAATATGTGAATGAGAAAGTCCCATACGCCTATAATTACTACGACGAAAATGATGATATTAAAGATGACTCACCTGGCGCTTCCATGCACGGTCAGCACGTCTCAGGGACGGTCGCTGCAAACGGTGATCTCGAAAATGGCGGGATTAAAGGGGTCGCACCTGAAGCTCAAATCCTTGGTCTTAAAGTATTCAGTAACGACCCGAACTACGCATCTACATACGGAGATATTTATATTAAAGCGATTGACGATGCGATCAAGCTAGGAGCAGACGTCATCAACATGAGTCTTGGTTCAACAGCAGGTTTTGTCGATGCCGACTCACCTGAGCAACAAGCCGTTCAACGCGCTGTAGACAACGGTGTCTTCATGTCCATCTCTGCTGGGAACTCAGCATACTTCGGACATGGCTTTGACTTACCAACGGCTTCAAACCCTGATACGGGTGTTGTCGGGGCGCCAAGCGTAAGCCAAGCATCGACATCGGTCGCTTCACTCGAGAACGATCAAATTCAATTGGACGCTTTCCGCGTCGGTGACGAAAAAATCGGATGGAAGAAACAAGATGGACCTGCATTCTCGGAAGGTACATATGACGTCGTTTACGTCGGAGATGGGCAACCAGAAAACTATGCTGGTAAAGACGTGAAAGGAAAGCTCGTCCTCGCCGTTCGCGATGGAGGATACTTCTACTCGAAGATTCAAAAAACGGCTGAGGCACAAGGGGCAGCCGGTGTCATCGTACGAGGCGCTGTCTCACACGGAGACTATGTGTCTATGGCTCTCGATCAACCACTCATCCCGATGGCATCACTCAGCATCCAAGACGGGAACGAATTAAAAGAGAAATTAGCGGATGGACCGCTCCAACTCACGTTTGCTGGTGACCGAATCAGCGTCAACAACCGTTCGGCAGGCGCAATGTCTGATTTCACATCTTGGGGTGTCACACCGAACCTTGACTTCAAGCCGGAGCTTTCAGCCCCAGGCGGTCAAATCTTCTCAACGTTCAACGACAACCAATACGGTTTGATGAGCGGAACATCGATGGCCGCACCTCACGTTGCCGGCGGTGCAGCTCTTGTTCTTGAACGCGTCGATCGCGATTTCGACTTGAGCGGAGCGGCTCGTGTGACGATGGCAAAGAACTTGCTACTCAATACGTCGAAGCCCGTCACAGACATCGGACCGTATAACCAAGAATTGAAGCAGTCTCTTCCATATTCACCACGTCGGGCGGGAGCAGGTCTCATGCAACTCCATGCGGCCGTCACATCTCCGGCAGTCGCGTATGAGAAGAAGACGAAAGAAGCGAAAGTCGCTTTAAAAGAATTGTCGAAGAGTAAGGCGAAGTTCACGATTGTCGTTGAAAACATGTCTGACGAATCACTCACATACAATGTGGCCGCTTCCCTCCAGACAGACCTTGCCGTTACTAACAAGGATGGCGTCATTCAGAATGCGATGGAAGCTCAGGCGCTTCAACAAGCAATCATTAAGATCAATGGCAAAAACACAAGTAAAGTCACGTTGAAGGCAAAACAAAAGAAAGAAATCACCGTATCGATTGACGTCTCGAAGGCACAAGTACTTAATCCAGAGACGTTAGAAGGAACGATATCTGCAAAATCAGTCTTTGAGAATGGTTATTTCGTCGATGGATTCCTACGCTTGACTGACCCACGTGGGACAGACGGCAATCCGTCACTCGTTGTCCCGTTCGTCGGATTCGAAGGCGATTGGGGCAAAGCACCAATCTTTGACGAAACGATTTATGAAGATGGTTCATTCTATGGAATCTCTGGATTGGTCGATGCGGCCGGGAACTATTTAGGAGAGAAACTTGATGAGTCTGTAGATGAAGAAGCGGTAGCGATTTCGCCTGACGGGGACGGTTCAAAAGACACGGCTACCCCGGTCTACTCGCTCTTACGAAATGCGAAAGACGTCAAGTATCGGATCGTCGATGAAAAAGGAAACGTACTCCGTACCCTTAAAATCGAAGAAGAATTGAGAAAGAACTACTTTGATGGCGGAAGTGGTGACCCATACTACTACACGTCAGATAACGCTTGGGACGGAAAACTGAACGGAGAGATGGCGCCGAAAGGAACGTACTACTACGAAATTGAAGCGAGCATCGACTACATGAAAAAACAAGCCCAGACGCTTCGGATCCCAGTGAAAGTGGATTACACGGATCCTCGTTTCACGATTCGTTGGAACGAAGGTGTGGCTAGTGTCAAAGCATCCGACGACTTTGCAGGAATCAACGGTATCGAATTCCTTCTTAATGGGAAAGTTGTTGCGAAAGAAGCAAAAGATACAGCAAACTTCACACTCGATGCACCACTTGAATCAACGGACCAACTATCGGTTCGCGTTTCAGATAATGCGGGTAACGTGATCACACGCGACGTATCTACAGAAAATGACGCAGATAAACCAGGAGTCTTTGTCGATGCACCACTCGCCCTGTCTCCTTACGGTTCATCAATTGTGCCAATCATCGGTCAAATCAAAGATGCCTCTGACGTTGTATCGTTCACTGTCGACGATGTGGACGTACCACTCACGTATGACGCAGCTGCAAAACAATACACGTTCAATACGACACGTTCGTATGAAGATGGATTCCACAAGATTCGTTTCATCGCGGAAGACACGTCTGGTAACGTGACGAACTTTGTCCGTCCAATCTTTGTCGATTCTACGGAGGCGACGCTCTCAATCAGCAACGTGCCGAAAAACGTTTCGGCGAAACAAAACTCTGTGAACGTGAAAGTTCACGTGACGGATAACTTTGACGACATCAAACTCCGTGTCAACGGTGATTTGAAATGGAGTCATACGTTGAAAGAACCTTATGCGATGCGCGCATTCTCGCGTACCGAAACCGTCTCACTCCCTGTAACAAAGGGACAAAACACTTTCACATTTGAAGTGACTGACCTCGGTGGCAACGTGACGAAGAAAGTCATCACGATCAATAAAAAATAATGGAATCACGAAAAAACGGCTGCCCACGTGGGTCAGCCGTTTTCTTATCCTCTCGCCAATTCAAGCGCGTACGAGATAGCAGACAGTGCATAAAGAGGAGCCGTCTCCGAACGAAGGATACGAGGTCCGAACGCGCAAGTGATCGCCCCCGCCTCTATCCATTGCGTGACTTCCGCTGTGTCAAATCCGCCTTCCGGTCCCGTGATGACGAGGAGACGTTGTTTTGATTGAAGACGATTCAATGTGTTGGCAAGTGCCGACTGCTCGCCTTCTTTCGCCGATTCTTCATATGCGATGATGACTTCGTCGTATTGTTCGAATTGCTGTGACAGTTGCTTCGAAGTGAGGAACGTACATGACGGGACGACGGCCCTATACGATTGCTCAGCCGCCTCTTGCATGATTTTTTGAATACGTTCTACTTTTTTCGGCACTTTTTTCGAGTCCCATTTGGCGACTGATCGGGAAGATTCGAACAATAGAAGATGATGAACGCCGAGCTCGGTCGCTTTTTGTGCGACAAGTTCGACTTTGTCACCTTTAGGTAATGCATAAGCGAGCGTCACGTCAATCGGCAGTTCGGTCTCTGATTGACGAGTCGACAATACTTTAGCCACTCCACTTTTCTTCTCAAGCGACGTCACGACACATGCGTACTCATTGCCCGTCCCGTCGAGAAGAACCATTTCGTAACCCGCCCCTTGTCGCAGGACCGTTCCGATATGATGAGCGACATCTGAAGGAAGTGTCACAACATCGCCTGTGAAAGCTTCTGGTGTCAGAAAATAACGTTGCATAGCTTATCCCTTCTTGGCGATGATCGCGACCCAGTCTTCCATCACGCGTGTCTCTTCAATTTCAAATCCTGCAGCCATCAGAGCGTTCGTGACTTCCGCTCGTTTCTCTCCAATGATGCCGGATGTGATGAAGCGACCTCCCGTTTTCGTACGAGCATATGCATCTTCGATGAAGAGAAGAATGACATCGGCAAGGATGTTTGCCACGACCAAGTCATATTCTCCGTCCACACCTTTTAATAAATCTCCCGTGTCGACTTGAACGAGCGATTCGACACCGTTCGTCTCCACGTTTTGACGAGCCGATTCAACGGCAACCGAATCCAAGTCTAGCGCTTTTACGCTCGTCGCTCCAAGTTTCGCAGCGGCGATCGACAATACGCCTGATCCTGTACCGACATCAATGACGCGGTCACCTTCCCGGATGTAGTTCTCAATCGCTTGAATACAGAGCATCGTCGTCGGGTGTGTCCCTGTACCGAACGCCATGCCCGGGTCAAGCAAGATGACATTCTCTTCCGGTTGTGGTGTGTACTCTTCCCACAAAGGGACAATCGTCAGCTGTTGTGAGATTTTGACCGGCTTGTAATACTGCTTCCAAGAATGCGCCCAATCTTCCTCATCAATCTCTGCGACCGTGACCTCACCTGATCCGATATCAAGCATGTTCCGGAGTCGCTCGATTTCTTTTTTCAAGTTTGCGAGCACATCTTGGAAATCACCTGAAGCCGGCACGTACGCTTTGACGTGTACTCCAGAAGTTGGATACGTTTCACGATCCGAAACGTCCCAAATCTCTCCGAAATGGTCTTCCGCCATCATTCGGTCGAAGTCTTCGACGTCCTCGATGACGACACCTTGCGCCCCCACTTCGTGTAATAAGTTCGATACGGCTTCCACCGCAAGCTGTGTCGTGTGGACACAAATTTCAGACCATTTCATCGTTTGTACACACTCCTTTTAGTGACTAAAGAACTTTTTCATTTTTTGGAACATGCCGTGTTCCTCTTCGACACCCGATTCGCCACTGATTTCTTCGAATTCACGAAGCAATTCTTTTTGGCGGTCCGTCATATTTTTCGGTGTCATGACAATGACGCTCACGTACTGGTCGCCGTTTGCGCCACCACGCACACTTGGCATCCCTTTTCCGCGTAAACGGAACTTCGAGCCAGTTTGTGTTCCAGCTGGCACTTTCAAACTCACGTTCCCGTGAACCGTTGGAACTTCGATCTCTGCACCGAGTGCCGCTTGTGCGAACGTGACCGGCATTTCCATCGCAATGTGTTGGTCGACACGTTCAAAGATTTCATGAGCTTTCACGCGGACGACGACGTATAAGTCTCCCGCTGGTCCTCCGTTCACGCCAGGACCGCCTTTTCCAGATAGACGGATCTGTTGCCCGTTATCGATACCGGCTGGGATTTTCACCTCGACGGTCTGTTTCTTCTTCACATGACCTGAGCCGTGACAAGTCGGGCATTTTTCTTTAATCGTCTTACCGCTACCGTGACACTTGCTACAAGGACGCTGATTGACCATACGACCGAGAATTGTGTTTTGCTCAACCGTTTCAACACCACTACCGCCACATTGGTTACACGTTTCTGGTTTCGTTCCAGGTTTCGCACCGTTCCCCATACACGTGTCACATTCGACTTCGATTTCGAGCTCGATTGTTTCCGTCTTGCCTGTCACACTCTCCATGAAATCGAGGTCAACAACGTATTGATAATCTTCCCCACGACGCGGTGCGTTCGGGTCTTGACGTCGTCCGCCGCCACCAAAGAACATGTCAAAGATATCACCGAATCCACCTTGGAAGTCACCGCCGCCTCCGAATTGGTTTGCCCCTTCAAAACCGAATCGGTCATACTGGGCACGTTTTTGTTCGTCAGAAAGCACTTCGTAGGCTTCACCAATTTCTTTAAACTTATCCGCCGCATCTGCCTCTTGGTTGATGTCCGGGTGATATTGACGGGCCAATTTCCGGTATGCCCGCTTGATTTCTTGTGCCGAGGCCGACTTATCGAGCCCGAGCACTTCATAATAATCTCGTTTCGCCACTATTCTCGCTCCTATCCTTACAATCTACGTATCGATTTTACCGATTCTACCTTAACATGGAAAGAGCCAAAGCAGAAACCTGCTTTGGCGCTCTCCTTTACAACGGCTGTTTATTTACGGTCGTCGAGATCCTCAAACTCTGCGTCCACGACATCATCGTCCTGTTTCGCTTCTGTTTGTGGTTCTGCGCCTTCAGCACCTTGCTGTTCAGCCATTTTAGCATATACTTTTTGCGTCAACTCTTGAACGACAGCTGACAATTCGTCTTTGGCTGTACGGATCGCCTCAAGGTCTGAACCTTCGAGAGCAGTTTTCGCTTTTTCTTTCGCAGCTTCTGCTTTTTCTTTGTCCGCCTCTTCCACTTGCTCACCAAGGTCTTTGATTGCCTTGTCTGTCGCGAAGACGAGTTGGTCTGTTTCGTTGCGAAGTTCCGCTTCTTCTTTACGTTTGTTATCTGCGTCAGCGTTCGCTTCAGCTTCTTTTACCATACGCTCGATTTCTGCCTCATCGATACCTGAAGAAGATTGGATTGTGATCGATTGTTCTTTGTTCGTACCGAGATCTTTCGCTGATACGTGAACAATTCCGTTTGCATCGATATCGAATTTAACTTCGATTTGTGGCACACCACGTGGTGCTGGCGGAATGTCAGTCAATTGGAAGCGACCAAGTGTCTTGTTGTCTGGTGCCATCGGGCGTTCCCCTTGAAGGACGTGGATGTCAACAGCAGGCTGGTTATCTGCAGCAGTTGAGAACACTTGTGATTTCGATGTCGGGATTGTCGTGTTGCGATCGATCAATTTCGTCATCACGCCACCCATTGTCTCGATACCGAGTGAGAGTGGAGTAACGTCGAGAAGGACGACGTCTTTTACGTCTCCAGCGAGAACTCCACCTTGGATTGCTGCACCGAGTGCAACAACTTCATCCGGGTTTACCCCTTTGAATGGCTCTTTCTTCGTGAAGTCGTGGATTGCTTTTTGAACGGCAGGGATACGTGTCGAACCACCGACGAGAATGATCTTATCGAGGTCAGATGGTGTAAGTCCTGCATCTTTCAAGGCACGACGAGTTGGTTCCATTGTGCGTTCGACAAGGTCAGCCGTCAATTCTTCAAACTTCGCACGCGTGAGTGTCATCTCCAAGTGAAGTGGACCTGCTTCACCTGCTGTGATGAACGGAAGGCTGATGTGTGCGCTTGTGACGCCTGAAAGGTCTTTCTTCGCTTTTTCAGCTGCATCTTTCAAACGTTGAAGTGCCATCTTGTCTTTCCCGAGGTCGATGCCGTTCTCTTTTTTGAATTCTGCAACGAGGTAGTCGATGACTTTTTGGTCAAAGTCATCTCCACCGAGACGGTTGTCACCAGCTGTAGCGACAACTTCGAATACGCCATCACCAAGCTCAAGGATTGAAACGTCGAACGTACCACCACCGAGGTCATAGATCAAAATCGTGTGGTCTTCACCTTTATCTAATCCGTAAGCGAGTGCCGCAGCTGTTGGCTCGTTGATGATTCGTTTGACATCAAGACCAGCGATTTTACCAGCATCTTTTGTCGCTTGACGCTCAGCGTCGTTGAAGTATGCAGGAACTGTGATGACTGCTTCCGTGACTGTTTCACCGAGGTAGTCTTCAGCATCTTTCTTCAACTTCTGCAAAATGATTGCCGAGATTTCTTGTGGTGTGAATTTCTTGCCATCTACGTCAACTGTATGCGACGTACCCATGTGACGTTTGATTGATTGAATCGTGTTCGGGTTCGTGATGGCCTGACGTTTTGCGACCTCACCTACTTGACGCTCTTCCCCTTTGAATGCAACAACCGAAGGAGTCGTACGGTTACCTTCTGCGTTTGAGATGACGACTGCTTCGCCACCTTCCATTACTGCCACACATGAGTTTGTAGTCCCTAAGTCAATACCGATAATTTTACCCATCGTTTATTCCTCCGTCTCGTTAAGTAGTATTATTCTGCAACTTTTACCATGCTTGGACGAATGACTCGACCATGCATCGTATATCCTTTTTGAAGCTCCATCGTCACGATGCCCGACTCGAACTCGTCGCTCGGTTCTTGCATGACTGCTTGATGGAAATTCGGGTCGAACGGCTGTCCGACTGCTTCAATCACTTCGACTTGCTCAGCATTCAATACGTCAAGAAGTTGACGATGAATCATGTCGACGCCTGATTGAATTTGCTTGGCATCCTCTGAAGTTGCTTGCACTTGAAGTGCACGCTCAAAGTTATCAATGAGCGGAATCAATTTTTCAATGACAGACTGTGAAGCAAACTTGACGCGTTTTGCATTCTCTTCATTCGTCCGACGACGGAAGTTGTCAAAGTCGGCACGAATGCGAAGTTCGCTCGCTTTCAACGCTTCGATTTCTTTTTGTAAGTCCGTCCCCTCAGAACTTTCTTCCACAATCTCAGCATTTAAAACCTCATCTTCATTTGATTCAGTTGACTCGTTCTCTTCTGTCTGTGCCGAGTCTACAGATTTTTCTTCAAGCACGTCTTCTTGTTCGTGCCCGTTTTGATGATCTGCTGTCATAGTAAAACTCCTTTCCGTCACTCATCTAGTTTCGTTCGTCGCAACGCTTCAATAATTTGTCCCATCATTTGGACACCGTGACGGTAATTCATTCGAGTCGGCCCAATCATGGCAATCGTTCCGAATGTTTTTCCATCTAGTGTATAATCCGAGGTGATGACACTACAATTTTGAAGGGCGACAATTCCGTTCTCGCTCCCAATGCTCACATAAATCTCGCGATTTGGCAACGATTCGAGCCAGTGCGTCAATCGTTCTTGCTCATCAATCCATTCTAGGAATGGTCTGAGCGTGTCTAACGTCTGAAACTCAGGTTGGTTGAAGATATTCTTCTTGCCTCCGAGATAAAGCGAAGACGGCGTTTGAATTCCAACCGTCGATTGAATCAGTTGCATCATATTTTCATATTGCTGTCGCTGCGCGAGTTGCAATTTTGCAACCTCTTCTCCGATTCGGACTTTTAGTTGTCCGATCGCTGTTCCGACGAGACGATCGTTTAACAGTCGAATCGTCTCCTCGATGACTTCAGGAGCTACACGAGATTCGAACATGACCGTACGATGCTCGACATGACCTTGATCCGTGACGATGAGAACGACACCCCGTCGCTCATCTAATGGCATAAAGTCCACACGTGCCAATCTTTCGGATTGGCTATTGGGACCGAGGGCGACCGTCGTATAATTGGTCAAATCAGAAAGGAGATCTGCAGCTTGGCGAATCAGGATCTCAGACTCTTTTGAAGATTGCTTTAAACGCTCTTCTAAGCGACCCGTTTCCCGCTCGTCGATGATTTGCTTCTCGACGAGGTGGTCCACGTAATATCGGTATCCGACCTCTGACGGGATTCGACCCGCGGAAGTATGTGGTTTTTCAATCAACCCCATGTCTTCCAAATCGGCCATATCGTTCCGAATCGTTGCCGAACTAAACGTCAAATCGTCTCGTTTCGATAACGTACGCGAACCGACCGGTTGAGCCGTCTGAATATAATCGTCAATGATGGCTCGAAGAATGAGCAATTGTCGATCTGTCAGCACAACATCACTCCTCTCTGAAAAAGTTACCTCGCTTTATTAGCACTCATATTTAACGAGTGCTAATCACACTTCAAATATTATCATGTTCTCACTATTTGTCAATTCATACACTCGGATTTTTTCACCTTTTTTACAAACGGCAAACCTGAAAAAGAAACAGTGTTTCGTTATGATAGAACGTGAGGTGATGAAATGTTTACAACAAAACAATTTAACGTATTCAAACAGGACGGACTCGACGAACGCATGTCTGGCATCCGTTCGGATATTCAACCGCTCTTCCATCGGATTTATGACGAGGTCGGACCACAACTCGAGGCAGATGTCGGAATCCCCCTCTACCTGCATGTCGCAAAACATGCACGTCGCACGGTAAACCCTCCGAAAGACACATGGATGGCCATCTGTCACGATAAGCGCGGGTATAAAAAACATCCACACTTACAAGTCGGGCTTTTCGACGACCGCGTTTTCATCTGGCTCGCATTCATCTATGAGATGCCGAATAAAGATGTAATCGCGAAACATTTGCAACAAATTGATTTTAAATCAACGTTTACTGATTTCCATATTGCGGGCGACCATATGAAAAAAGATGCGTTCCTAATTGAAGAGACATCAAACGAAAACATCCAGGCGTTGCTCGAGCGCTTCGGCACTGTCAAAAAAGCTGATTTCTTAATCGGACGACAACTGCCTGCCGATGCATCGATTCTTCAAAACGAAGACGCTTTTCTCGCTTTGGTCGAAGACACGTTCGCCCGGCTCACGCCGCTCTATCGTGATCTCGTCTTATAATGCTAAAAAATGGACAAATCCCACATAAGGGACTTGTCCATTTTTCATGACTCGGTATGCTCGAGTTTTGCCTCTCCGATAAATGCCGCGAACGCTTCGTTCGCGAGTGGTAAACCGGACGCCGTCAATCGGATATGGGAGTCTGTCCGTTCAATCAACGACTTCTTCACCAAATCGTCGATGACGTGACCGAATACATGATCGAGTGCCACGCCATACTTCTGTTCAAATGTCTGAAGGGAGACCCCTGAACGCATTCGTAATCCGAGGAACAGCTCTTCTTCCATTTTTTCTACTTCTTCGAGCTCAGTCACCCGTTTCACCGGGATGCCTTCCGCTTTAATATAGTGAGGGATCGGTGCGATATTGGCACGACGTGTGCCATTTAAATAACTGTGCGCACCTGCCCCGAATCCATAATACTCTTCGTTCCGCCAGTACACTTGGTTGTGACGACTTTCTCGACCCGGCAACCCATAGTTCGAGATTTCGTATTGCTTCAGTCCATGTCGTTCAAGTGTCTCCATCACTTTGAGATACATCTCGACCTCGACATCCTCTCCCGGTAGACGGAGCTTACCTTTTCGGTCTTGAATCGCAAACACGGTATGCGGCTCAAGAATCAAGGAATAGGATGAGACGTGTTGAATCGGAAGCTGTAGCGCTAGTTCTAAGTCTCGGTCAATCTGCTCGAGCGTCTGTTCTGGTAACCCGAACATGAGGTCAATCGAAATATTATCAAAGCGTTTCGCCGCTTCATTCACCGTTTCAAACACGTCGTCGGCGCGATGCGTTCTTCCGATCCGTTCGAGCCCACCATCGTCGAATGTTTGGACACCGAAGCTGAGTCGATTGACACCACCGGCTTTCATCGTGTCGAGTTTTTCCGTACTCACAAAGTTCGGGTTCGCTTCGACAGAATACTCTAGGTCGTCTGAAGCGAGCGGGAGGAGGTGTCGACGGACCATGTCCATCAGGCGACCCATCTGCGCTTCATTGAGCGCCGTCGGTGTGCCCCCTCCAATAAAGATGGTCTCAATCCGTTCTGTCGGAAACGCTTCGAGCGTCAATACCATCTCTCGTTCTAATGCATCTAAATATTCATCAACAGGTTGGTTTTTTAAAAACACCTTGTTGAAATCACAGTAATAACAAATATGTTCACAAAATGGAATGTGAAGATATACGGCTTTAGCCAATTTCGGCCACCCCTTTCTTCTCATTCCATTTATAACGCTTTTCGTCCGTTCTTTCCAGCCTGCGCCATCAATCGAACCGATGAATAAACAGACCGCTCTTTAACTTTGGTTCGAACCATGTCGATTTTGGTGGCATCTGCCCACCCCCATCAGCCACTCGCATCAACTGTAGCATCGTCGTTTCATGGCACGTAAACAGTAATTGGTCGGGTACTTGCGCGAGTTGTTGCAATTCTTCGATTGACCGGTTCCCTCCAACAAAATCGACTCTGGCATCCGTACGAATATCTTCGACGTTGAAGTACGGAGCAAGGATATCACGCTGTAAGATGGCGACATCGAGATCCGTTTCATCTTTTCGTTTCGATAACTTGTAATAATTCCCTCGATACGCAGCACCGAACACGCCATGACTTTCAGGTAAGACGAGTTCATCTTCTTCTGTCACTTCATACGAGAACGAAAGTCCTTCCAACATATGTTCTACTTCTTCAGGTGCGATCGTTGTCAACAGGCGATGATATGGCAAAATCGTCAACTCGTCGCTCGGGAAGAGGACACCTAAAAAGTGTGTTCGTTCATTCTTTTGAGAATATTCCCCACCCATTTCAGAAACGACCGCTGCCGCTTTCGCGCGATGATGACCATCTGCGATATAGATAGACGGGATCGTCGCACCGATCATCATGACGCGCGCAAGTTCTCGGCTCGGAATCATGAATCCTTCGTGTAACACGCCACGATCATCCGTAAACGAGAACAGCGGCTCTTCTTCCGTCGCACTCGTTAAAATCTGTTTCAGACTCGCATGTGGCGGGTGGCTAAGTAAAATCGAACCGGTATGCGCCCCCGTCGCTCGGACATGTTCGACACGTTCCCGTTCCTTCGTTTCACGGGTATGTTCGTGAATCTTGATTCGCCCGGCTTCATAGTCTGCGACAGAGAATGTGGCGACTAAACCCGTTTGCTGACGTTCGTTCCGGGTCAATCTGTATACGTAAAATCCACTCGGACGAACCGTCAGCTCGTCTTCGTATAGACGTTCTAGCTCCTGACGAGCACGCTTTCCCCAGTCTTCGAGTGAGAGGTTTGCTTGAAGAGCTTCTGGCTTATCTACCTTCAAAAATGAGTTCGGTTGCTCAGCGATGACCGCCTTCGCTTCTTCTACAGAAACGACGTCATACGGATCTGCGGCAACTTCTTTAGCGTGTACGGGCATGTATGGGCTGAACGGTTTAAATACGACCATAGAATCCTCCTTAAAATTCTCGGACGCGAATGACGCCCTTGATGTCATACAGTGCATGAATCGATAACGGTTCATGTTCGTTGTTGTCTAAATCAATCAATGTATAGGCCATCTCGCCTCGGCTACGGTTGATCATGTTATCGATGTTCAATCCATGTGAGGCGAGTTCTCCCGTAATTTGTCCGACCATGTTCGGCACATTTTGATGCAAAATCGCGAGGCGACGTTTGCCGGTATACGGAAGTTCCGCATTTGGGAAGTTGGCGGACGAACGGATGTTACCGGTCTCCAGATATAACTTCAGCGTCTCGACGGCTTGAATGGCACAGTTGACTTCTGATTCCTTTGTCGAGGCACCGAGATGAGGCAATGCCATCACTTGAGGATGTCCGATGAGCGAGTGTCTAGGGAAGTCGGTGATGTATAGCCCGACGTGATGATGGAATGCTTCAACTAAATCAGCATCCTTCACGAGCTCTCCACGTGCGAAATTCAAAACGGTCATCCCTGGCTTCATCCGCTCGAACCAACTCCGGTCGATACTGAAGCGCGTCTCTTTCGTCAGCGGCATATGAATCGACAAGAGATCAACAGACCCTAGAACCTCACTCAAATGCTTGGCGCGTGTGACGTGTTTTGAAATATTCCAAGCGGCATCAACCGAGAGATGGGGATCATATCCGATGACATCGACCCCAAGTTGGAGAAGGTCATTGGCAAGTGAAGCCCCAATGGCCCCAAGCCCGATGATCCCTACTTTCTTCCCCCGTAACTCGGCCCCGAGGAACTGCCGTTTCTGTTGCTCCATCGCTTCTTCCAACTGAGATTGTGACTCGACCGCCTGTTCATTTACCCAGTTGAAACCTTTGACGATCGGTCTGACCGAGAGGATCATGCTGGCCAAGACGAGTTCTTTCACCGCATTCGCATTCGCACCAGGAGTATGAAACGCCACGACTCCTTGTTTCGCCAGTTGATCAAGCGGGAGATTATTGACTCCGGCGCCTGCCCTTGCAATGGCGAGCAGATGGGGCGGAATTGCTTCATCGTGCACGTTATGACTTCTGAGTACCCAAGCATCGGCCTGTTCTGAAGCATTGATGATATATTCATTCGGCTCAAATCGTTTCAGACCCGCTGTAGCGATTTGGTTAAATGTTTTGATGTGATACATTGTTCTCCTCCTCAAATGCTCTCATGACGTCGACAAGGCGCACAGCACCTTCTTTTGGCATCGCGTTATAAAGACTCGCCCTCAGACCACCGACGGAACGATGACCGCCGAGTTCGAGTAATCCGCGTTCAAGGGCAAATTGTTCAAAGCCCATGTCTCGATTACGGTCACCCGTCGTGAACGGGATGTTCGTTAAGGAGCGGCGTTCTCCCGATACGAGAGAAGAAAATACATTCGATTGTTCAAGGAACGAATAGACCGTATCGCTTTTTTCACGATTCAGTTGCTCCATCGCCTCGACACCTCCTTGATCTTCGACCCACTTGAGGACACGTTCTGCCGCATACATACTGAACGTCGACGGCGTATTGAATAACGTATCGACATGAGACGCGTAATGAAGATAACTTGGTAGCTCGATCGACTGAATCAAGTCGCGGCGTATGATGACGACCGTCAGTCCTGCTGGACCAATATTTTTCTGGGCACCAGCATAGATCATCCCGAAGCGCTCAACGTCGATGTGCTCGGCAAGAATGTTCGAAGAAGCATCCGCAATGAGTGGGACATCCGTTTCGGGTATAGTCGTGAATCGGGTTCCTTCAATCGTATTGTTTAATGTCACATGTAGATAGTCGACATCTTGAGCGAGTCTCGGTTCAAATGACATCCCACCCGCCTCATCTATGAGTGGATGGATGACGTCGACCTGCCCGAAGTGCCTAGCATCTTCCATCGCTTTTTTAGACCAAATCCCTGTATCGACATAGGCGAATCGATTTCGATTCCGTAAATTCATCGGGATCATGGAAAACTGCAGTGTCGCCCCACCTTGCAACCAAAGAACGGCATAGTTCTCAGGAATATGCATGAGTCTTCTGAGTCTTGCCTCGAGCGAGTCGACCACTTGTTGGAATGACTCTGAACGATGACTCGTTTCGATAATCGAGACCCCTTCATATTCGAACGTCAGGAGATGTTGTTGAATCTCTTGCATCACTTCTTTTGGTAGCATGCCGGGACCCGCAGAGTATGTATACGTCGACACGGTGTTTCCTCCTCTTTTGTCTGTCTAAGGGTGTACTCTTCCTTAAAAGAAGTGCCATTTCCTGCCTAAACAAAAAAATCACCCCGATTCGAACATCAGGGTGATTCAATCCAATTATTCTTCGTCCATCGATAGAACGGACATGAACGCTTCTTGCGGGACTTCGACAGACCCGACCATCTTCATGCGCTTCTTACCTTCTTTTTGTTTCTCAAGGAGTTTTCGCTTACGCGAGATGTCTCCCCCATAACATTTAGCCAAAACGTTTTTACGAAGTGCTTTGATTGTCGAACGTGCGACAATTTTTGTTCCGACGGCAGCTTGTACCGGGACTTCGAACTGCATCCGCGGGATGAGTGCTTTCAACTTCTCGACGATCACTTTTCCGCGCTCATACGCAAAGTCACGGTGAACGATGAAGCTGAGGGCATCGACCACTTCGTTGTTGAGCAAGATGTCCATCTTCACGAGACGTGATTGACGATAGCCGATCAACTCATAATCGAGAGACGCATACCCTTTCGTGCTCGACTTCAATTGATCGAAGAAGTCATAGACGATTTCACTCAGTGGGATCTCATACGTGATTTTGACGCGTGTCGTGTCGATATACTGCATATCGATGAACGTCCCACGTTTCTTCTGGCAAAGTTCCATGATGGCCCCGACATAATCGTTCGGTGTCATGACGGCCGCTTTGACGTAAGGTTCTTCAATCGATTCCACTTTTTGTTGTTCCGGCATCTTCGATGGGTTATCAACGTGGACGACTTCTCCTGAAGTTGTCGTCACGTGATAGATAACCGATGGTGCCGTCGTGATCAAGTCGATCCCGAACTCACGCTCAATCCGTTCTTGGATGATTTCCATGTGAAGCATCCCTAGGAATCCACAACGGAAACCGAATCCGAGTGCCTGTGACGTCTCAGGTTCAAACTCGAGCGCGGCATCAGAAAGTTGAAGCTTTTCGAGTGCCTCACGAAGGTCGTTGTAGTTGGCTGCATCGATTGGATACAATCCACAGTACACCATCGGGTTCATTTTACGGTAACCCGGAAGCTGACTCGTGGCAGGATTTTTCGCAAGTGTGATCGTATCCCCGACACGAACATCTCCGACTGTTTTGATTGATGCAGAAAGTGTTCCTACATCACCGACGTTCAATTCTTTGACCGAGACAGGCTTCGGTGTCGATACACCGAGGTCCGTTACTTCGAACGTCTTCCCCGTCGCCATCATCTGAACTTTATCTCCTACTTTGACCGAACCGTTGACGATTCGAATCGATGCGACGACACCACGGTAGGCATCATAGTACGAGTCGAAGATCAAGGCTTGTAACGGTTCTGACGGATCACCTGTCGGAGGTGGAACAAGTTCGACGATTTGCTCGAGAATCTCTTCGATTCCAATTCCTGCCTTGGCAGAAGTCGGGACCGCATCGCTCGCGTCGAGACCGATGACGTCTTCAATCTCTTGACGCACGCGATCGACATCCGCTGACGGCAAGTCGATTTTATTGATGACCGGAATGATTTCGAGGTCGTTATCGAGTGCTAAGTATACGTTCGCAAGAGTTTGCGCTTCAATTCCTTGTGCCGCATCGACGACGAGAATTGCACCTTCACATGCCGCAAGCGAACGCGACACTTCATACGTGAAGTCGACGTGTCCTGGCGTGTCAATCAAGTGAAGAATATACTCTTCTCCGTCTTTTGCCGTATAGTTCAATTTAACAGCGTTCAATTTAATTGTAATCCCACGCTCACGCTCTAAATCCATCGCGTCAAGCGTCTGCTCTTTCATCTCACGAGCCGTGAGTGCACCAGTTTTCTCAAGAATCCGGTCAGCGAGTGTCGACTTTCCATGATCGATGTGAGCGATAATCGAAAAGTTACGAATCTTCTTCTGACGATTCTCTAATTCTTGTTTATTCATATATGGGTTCACCTATCCTTCTCATGCATACCGTGTCATTATATCAAAATCCTAAAGTAATGTGTACGACCTACTACAACAATACCACATATAGTTTTCAGAATAATCATCAAGTGGTTGCTTTTCATATAACCGTTTGCTACAATTGTGCTTGTTCTGTTGAATGATTACTTGAAGTAATAAGAACATACACTTTCTTGTTTCAGGAGGTGACAAACAATGGCAAACATCAAATCAGCAATCAAACGTGCAAAAACTTCTGAAAAACGTCGTGTTGCGAACTCTCAAGAGAAAGCGGCAATGCGTACAGCAGTAAAACGTGTTGATGCTCTCGTACTCGAAGGAAACAAAGAAGCTGCTCAAGAAGCTTTCGTCCTCGCTACGAAGAAGCTCGACAAGGCTGCATCAAAAGGCCTTATCCACAAAAACAAAGCAGGTCGTGATAAATCACGCCTCGCAGCTCGTATCGCTGCTCTCTAATTAGAGACCAAACGAAACAGCCGCCTCCTACTCGGAGCCGGCTGTTTTTTTGTATACCATGACGTAGTGAGGACCAATTCCAGGAATATCGAACGGTTCACCAATTCGCTCGAGACCGTTTCGTTCGTAGAAGCGAACAGCCACTTCTCGGGCGTTACACCACCACGACCCATCCAACTCTTCATGTAATGCCTGTAGGAAACGCGACCCGATTCCTTGTCCGGCTAGATCCGGATCCGTCGCCATTCCCCGAAGTTGATACGGCACCGACTCGCCTTCGATTTCTCTTGATGACAACATGACAGTCGCGACCGATTGCACGTGCTCTCTTTCGACCCAAGCAAAATGACGTGTCGTCGACGCCTCATCCCCTTCAAAATAACAAGTCTCAATCCCTTTTCCCGGTCTGAGTACAATGTGCCGAAGCGGAATCACATCTTGCAGAGATACTTGTTTCAATCCCATCTTCTCACCTCACAGTAAGGCCAATTGGCAAACGAGTGTATCGAATACGATTTGTTTATCGCCACGACCAGTTTTCATCGCTTCATCCGCATCTGCAATCAACGTCAACGCTTGCGCGAGCTGCGCTTCTGAAAAATTACGACTCGCTTGCGTTGCTAGTTTGACGGTATATGGATGAGCACCAATTTTTGATGCGATTTGTTTTTCTCCATACCCCGCTTCTGTCAACTGCTTTGATAGATACATGTTCCGGTATTGCCTCGCCAACAAACCAAGAAGTCCAATTAATTCCTGTCCTTGCTTCTCTAAGTCACGTACTAACCGCAGCGCCGCATCTGCACGTCGTTTGACGAGGAGCTCGGACAACTGAAACACATTATCCTCTAGCGTACGTGGTACCAAATCATTCACGATGTCAATCGGAATCATCGCTCCTGTTCCAGCATATAACTGTAGCTTTTCTAATTCTCGTACTAATTTTCCCCAGTCATCCTGACATAAGAACAACAGTCGCTCCATGGTCGCACGTTCCATTTTTTGTTGTTCCTGACTAAGCGTATCATTCACATAACGCATCAATTCTGCTTGGCTCGGCTTTTTCGCTTCGAGTACGATGGCCCGTTCTTTCAATCGTTTTACGATTTTTTTACGTTCATCGAGTTTTTCTGACTCGACAATGAGGACGAGGACCGAGTAAGTCGCAGGCTGAACGACATATTCGGCGAGACGGTCGACGTTATGCTTTTGCTTTTCTTTCGCTCCCGTCAAAAATTGGGCATTCTTGACGATGACTGTCCGAAATTCACTGAAAAAAGGGACCGTTTCCGCTTCATCGAGCGCAGTATCTAATGACGTCTCTTGGAGATCGAGTTGCATGACATCAAATTGATCACCGGATGGGTTGGCCGCCTTCACGATTCCACGTTCCCAATTCTCTAATAAATACTTTTCAGTTCCATGGAGAACATAGACGCTCGCTAGTTTACCATTATGTAACCACGGTTCATTCAAAACACACACCACTTTCACAATTTATTCTCATCTAAACATAGATTATCTTCGCATGATTCGCTATACTTATAAAGGAAGTATGATAAGGAGGGACCTAATATGCAAATCAACTCTGTACGCCCACCGAGTGAAAACCCGTTTGAAAATGACGTTCAATGCAAACGTAATGACGCGATCGACTCTGCGATCGGCTTCATCGTCCCATTTGGCTTTTTCTTCACGATTTTCTTCATCGGTGTCATCATCAAGTTCTTAAGCCTATAAGTTTTCAAACGATTGCCCCGGGGGAGCAATCGTTTTTTAGTGTATCATATTTATTCACGTGCTAGTCGATGATCCCCCGACACATTCTTTTTTCACAGATGATCATCCCATCGAGATCCGTTCGCAACAAGCGACGTCCGAAAATCCGGTCTAACGTCTCCTGATGTGGGTGGCCATAACGATTGTTCGCTCCGACGCTCGCAATCACCCATTCCGGATCGATTCGCTCGAGTAGCTCTTCCCCTGACGACGTATTCGATCCATGATGCCCTAACTTAAACACGTCGACATCCACCGTCGGTAAGTTAGTCTCTTCTTCTATAGGCAAATCCCCTGTCAATAAGTACCGCATGCCACCTACGTTCATATAGAGGCTGATCGAATGATCATTTTCATCTTCATGCACTTGAGTCGGTGAGACAATCCATATCCAAGACATCGGTCGATTTCCTGCCTCGAGATAGCGAATGGATGCCCCGTAATTCGTCGCCAACTGAAGAATCTCCTCACGCTTCTCCGCATTCGCCACTTCTTTCGATAACCAAATCTCCTTTACATGCACGAGCTTCAACAATCCTTCTAAACCACCGATGTGGTCATGGTCCGCATGCGTCAAGAGAACAAAATCAAGTGCACGCTCCCCACGCTTCCATATATATGGAGCCACAACGTCTGCTCCCGGGTCATACACTGTCCGTTTTTGCTCGTTGGGATCCTGAAAGACGCCGCCGACATCAATCACACCGATTGTGTCTCCTGACTCTACAACAATCGCATCGCCTTGACCGACATCTAAAAATGTCACCCGTGGAGACTCTGCCCATTCGGCCCAACCGGCAACGAGGATACACGTCAACATGGCCATACACCATCCGAACCATCGCTTCCGTTGGACAAGAAGTAAACTTCCCCAAATCCCAATCCATAAAGCGACTTGCTGCGGAAATGTCAATTCATGCAACGGTAGCCATGGTCGATTCATATCATGCATGGAAAATATTCCGTTGATGGCGTCTAGGATCACCATGAATATCGGTGCAATTTCTGGAACGACCCAAACAATCAGTGCGAGCGGCATCATCACCCATGAAATGCAAAACGCCATGATGATATTGAAAAGAGGTGCAGCGACGGATAGAATCGGTTGAACTTGCCAAAGGACAAATAATCCAAATAGTTGGGCAAACACGGACAACTCCAACAACCCGGTCCACAGTTGTCTCGTGACCAACAAGAAGAACGTCATCCCGACCGTTAACTGAAACCCTAAGTTTGAGAGAAGGTGTGGTTGAAAGGCAAGCATGGCAGCTGCGCACCAACTTAAGAGACGAATCGGGTCCCTTACCGATACACCAAATAAAGAAAGGATGAGCAACACATCTGCCACGAGGACAGCTCGTGCGACCGGTGGTGAAAAACCAGTCAGCCATCCGAACGCCGTAATCGTCAATAGAATCAATACCGTCTTCGTCTCTCGTCGAATCGGGATTGGCCGAAACATTGCTCGAAGCGAGACAATCAGCATGGCGATATGCGAACCTGAGATGACGAGAAGATGCAGGAGACCCGTCACTCGATATGAGAAAGAAGTCTGTTCGTCGAGCATCCTACTCTCACCGAACAGTAAGGCCTCTATGTATAGCGCGACATCGGCGCGATATTGTTGTTCAATCTGTTGGAGACGTCTCTCTTTCCACCTCAACATCCAACCGTCCATCCCTGCTGTCGGACGGCACTCGTCGATTCGCTTGATCTTTCCTTTAAAGGATAAGTCCGCGCTAGCCGCCCATTTCTGTTCGTCAAATCCCCCGATGTTCCGTAACGGCTGAAACAGTTCTTGTTCCATTTCTACGAGACACGTCTCACCAGGTCTACCAATCGAGAGCTCCCTCCCCCGCAACACACCTTGATGAGTCCCCACGTTCCCATATAATCGGACCGTCTTCCCGTTCTCTTTACGACTCTCAATCGAGAACACGACTGAGTCTGTCGGTGCCCATTCTGCCGGATCGGCATGTAGCCATGCAATCAGGATGAGGAAAATGACACCGAGTTTCGCAAATAGATGTTGTCCGCCTCGAGACGCGACATATAACACACCGGAAACGATTGTGACGAGGTAGATTCCTTCAGTCAATCCGGTCACCATCACTATCGCAAATAGTGGAAATAACGGCATCTCATGGTACCAATAAGTAAGGTTTCATACTTTCTAATGTTTTCTCCCCAAATCCTTTCACATCACCTAAGTCCTCGTATGTTTTAAAGGGACCATTCACTTTCAGATGGTTCAGAATCGCGTCTGCTTTTGCAGGACCGATGCCAGGGACCGACATCAACTCGTCTTTCGTGGCACTATTCACGTGTACCCCATTTGGTTCTTGCTCTGTGCTAGGTACCTCTTGTGCAATCGGTGCATCTCCTTTTTTCGGTACGATGATTTTTACACCGTCCACGAGTAGTTGTGCCAAGTTCAATTGTTCCGGGTCGGCTTCATCAGTTAATACGGCCAATGAGAGAACATCGCCGACTCTGGCACCTTCTGGTACGGTATAGACGTTCGGAGACTCGACTGCGCCTGTGACATAGACGACGATTTCTAATCGCTCTACGGTCTCATCCGGAACTACTTCTTCTGATTCTACGACGAATTCATCGACGACACGTTCTTCTGGTTCTTTAATATAAAATAAATAACCAACACCTAAAAACAGGACGACGACAACACCAATGATGACCTGCTTCCACTTTTCCAAGACGATTCTCCCCCTGTTTCGACTATTGTATCCAGTATGCCGAATCCAGCGTGACTACACTTGTCCCGTTCCAGGTCTTAATTCATTCTCAACGGAGTCGTTTGCTTACCTGCTACGTACTCGACCCTCATACAATCTGAAAGATAATCGCTCATTTCCTTGCGACAACAGAAGAAGGGGCCCAAACATTCGAAACAGCAAAAAAACCGAAAACCAACGATGGTCTTCGGTCCTTCTGCATAAGGATCATTACTCTTCCTCGAAATGCTGGACTTGGTCAGCGAGTGCCGCAGCCTGTCCTTCTAGTTCTTGCATCAACGTAAAGATTTGATCAAAGCTTGCTTGTTGTTCTTTCATCGAAGCAGCCACTTCTTCATTTCCAGCTGCCAATTCTTCTGTCACGCCCGATACTTCCTCGACACGACGCAACACGTTGTTCACTTCACTACTAGATGTGCGCATCTCTTGCTCAATCGTACGGACGAACGAGGCAACATGGTCTGTACGTTCATGGATGCGGTTAAACGCTTCCTTCGTCAAACCGAATGCTTCAAGCTGTGCTTCTTGTTCGCGTTTTGATTCGTTCACCGTTTCTGTCAATCGTACGACTTCTTGTTGAATCGTCTCCACGACATGGAAAATCGAGCGGGTTGCCTTATTGCTCTCTTCGGCCAACTTTTTAACCTCGCTCGCCACGACCGCGAACCCACGTCCTGCTTCACCGGCACGAGCCGCTTCAATCGCTGCGTTCAAGGCGAGTAAATTCGTCTGGGCCGCCACGTCTTCCACGAGCTTCGCCATCGATTCGATCTCCGCCGTCTGTCTAGCAAAATGATCCATCCTCGTGACAAGCACTTCATTTCGTTCGCTCGAGCGATCAAGGATGTGTTCCTGATCCGTCAACGTCTCAATCCCGGCCGCCACTTCTCGTGTCATCTCAGTCGTTTCTTCTGTCGTCTGTTTCGTTTGATTCAAGCTCGTCTCGAATGACGTCGCCATCGTATGGACCGAGCTGAGCGTCTCTTGCAATTCATTGGCGATGGACTGCGCACCATGCGCCATTTCATCCACTGCGTTCGTGATGTTTGACGTCGTGCTGACAACCGCTTCATTTTCAGCCGCTGCCGTTTCCGTCATCCCATTCACCTTCATCGATGTCACACGAATCGAACCGATAACCGTTTGCAGAGATGCTGTCATCTCGCGCATCGCGCGTTCAAGTCGTCCGATTTCGTCATTGCGATTCGATTCTGGCAATGTGACAAGACGTCCTGAAGCGATGGCTTCTGCGACTTTCACGTTGCGCTCGAGCGGACGTGTGATAGAACGCGCGAAGAAGAAGTTGTAAATGCCTAGCGCTAAGACAACGAGAATCGTTAACAAGATTGAGATGAATAATAGACGCTCTGTTTCATTTGCCGCCTCTACTTGAAGTGCCTCGTAGAACGAACCGTTCTTAGCAATCAGTGTGTTGATATCATTTAACAACCCTTCGAGCTTGGCAGCTTGTATCCGAGCTCCAATCCCACCTTCTAATGCAGACTCGACATCGTCGTTCACTTGTTCATACTTCGTCGTGGCACGTTCTAGATGATTCGAAAACTCTGGAATCAAGTAAGACTGTTTTAATTCATCAAACGTTTTCGCATTCGATACACGGATTCGCTCAAGTTGGACGAGTGTTGATTGATTCGATTGTTCGCCAAGCGACGTCCAGAGCGACTGTTCTTGTAAGAGTGACGTCTCAAGCTGAGACAATTCAATCATCTGACTCCCGTACTGTTCATTGTAAGTCTGCAGACGGTTCAAGGTCGACAAGACATAACTCATCATGAGAACGATCAAGACGACGGTGAACACCGTTGAGAAGATAAACCGTTTACGTAAACTCATTTTAGTGTCCCCTCTTTCAGTTGACGTTCGACCGATTCATACTGAGTTGTCTCATTCTCATCCCATTGAATGCGACGAAGTGGCGCTAAGCCGACGCCTCCTTCTTCAATACCAAGGATGACATGATCGTTGAACGGCTGTGTCGTCACACGACCTGCGATTTCGACGATTGCCAAATCGACTTGTTTCAACATCGAAGTCACGACCGCATCAGGTGCAATCATCGATTGATCGCTATCAACTCCGATTGCCTTAATTCCATACTTTTCAGCAGTCTCCAATACCCCGACTCCCGTTAGGCCAGCTGCCGCATAGAGAACGTCTGCGCCCTCTTTGATTTGTTTCTCAGCTAGTTCGCGTCCAAGCTCGGGTGAGGCGAAGTCGTTCGAGAAATCAACGAGCATCTCGACATCCTCGTTTACGGATTTTGCTCCACGCTCAAATCCTGCCTCGAATTTCTGAATGAGTTCAATATCCATCCCACCGATAAAACCGATTTTATCCGTCTCTGTCTCAAGACCAGCTACCGCACCCGCGAGCGCACTGCCTTCTCCTTCTTCAAACGTGACATTTAAAACGTTCGGTAACGCTGACACGCCATCAATGAGGGCAAATTGTTGATTCGGATGTTCTGCCGCTACCGTCTCAAGATCTTCCTGACAGGCAAAACCGAGACCGACGATCACATCGTGCCCCTCCTGTACTAACTCTTCGAAGCCAGCTTGATACGTTTCGGTCTCCGATAATTCGCGATAGTCGACGAACCATTCGCCCGTCTCACGTAACTCCCCCATGCCACGCATCGCCGCATCACTGAACGATTGGTCCCCGAGACCAACATCCGATAGGACGACGCCCATCGTCTGACGTTCGTCAACAGCGGCAGTCGGGTCATCGATGACCGACTGACAACCGGACAACCACAGTGAACAAGCTGTGATTGTACTGATTATTATGCTTTTCTTCATGTATTCCATACTCCCTCTCTCTATTGGTCTGACAACTCTTTTATCGACAGAGAAGACAAGATTCTCCATCATTATTTTTAAAAGTTGTGGGAATAAAATATCGGGATATCTGAGAATGTCAGATGTTTCAAAAGGGAATTTTTTCTAATTGTTGAATACACATATGAATGACTTTGATGACAAATCCGAAGGGAGGATGAAGGAAATGATAAAAAAGATCATTCGACATAGTTGGAACGTCATATCTGGATTATTTGTTCTCTTATTGTCACTTTGGTTGAGTGGTCCTGGTATAGCAGAGACAGACACTCCACAATATCGTTGGTATTTCATGCTTTGGTTTGTACTATGGACGGTCGGTTTTGTTTTACAGTTCAGACCGCGAACGAAATGGTTTGGTCTATTCATCACGTTTGTGCCGACATTGTATTATTTTATTTCCATCTTAAAAGCATTCGAAGTCATTTCATACTAATCAATCATGTACAAAAATCAGAGCCATAGATGATGTCTATGGCTCGTGTCAATTATTCTTTTGATGCAGCGACCGTCGTATCCGCTAACTCTCGCTCCGGTGCAGGCGCCTTCGCGACATTCCCTTTACCGGCAAAGTTCTCAAGCAAGTCTTTCATATCGATACCCGAAGAGGCTTTCAACGTTTGTTGCAATGAAGCCATAAGGTCCGTTGCATATCCCGTCACTTTCCCTGCTCCACCGTTTTGACCACCGCCTGTGTCGACGACCGTGATTTGATCGATGTTGCCAAGTGGTGCCGCAATTTCCTTCGCATAATCCGGAAGCATTTTGACGACCATATCGAGAATCGCTGCCTGCCCATATTGAGCGAACGCCTCGGCGATTTTCTCTTTCGCTTCCGCTTCCGCGAGACCCGTCAAGCGAATGATTTCAGCTTCCGCTTCACCTTTCGCGCGTTCAGAATCGGCTTCAGCAAGACCAGCCAAACGAACTCGTTCCGCATCCGCTTTCGCTTGTGCTTCGATGCGATATTTCTCGGCATCTGCGCTTGCGATTTGACGTGCTTTATCCGCAGCGGCCGATTGTTCGATTGAGTAACGGTCCGCATCGGCTTTTTTCTTCACTTCTGAATCATACTGTTTCTCACGACGCATGATTTCTTTCTCTTCGAGCTCGATTTGCTTTTGACGCTCGATGATTTGAACTTGCATTTGTTGTTCTGTAACTTCTTGTTTCGCACGTGCTTCCTCGAGCTCGTACGCTTGGTCGGCCCGGGCTTTGGCAACGTCTTGCTCGCGACGGTATGCCGCAATCCGGAGCTGATTCTCTTTCTCTGCTTCTGCGATTTCTGATGCTCGTTCTAACTCTGCTTTTTTCGCATCTTTCATCGCTTCCGCCTGTTTGATGCGCGTTTCTTTATCCGCTTCCGCTGTGGCGATATCGGCATCACGCTTCACTTGCGCGATACGAGGTTTACCGAGTGATTCTAAATAACCATTTTTATCTCGAACATCTTTGATTGTGAAGGAGACGATGACAAGTCCCATCTTCGCTAAGTCTTGAGAGGCGACGCGTTGGACTTCTTGAGAAAACTTGTCTCGGTTTTTGTAAATTTCTTCTACCGTCATCGAACCAAGAATAGATCGCAAATGACCCTCTAATACTTCTTTCGCCTCGTTTTCTCGTTCAACTTTCGGTTTTCCGAGGAACTGTTCTGCGGCTGTCGCAATTTCACTGATTGACCCGCCGATTTTAATGATGGCCGTTCCGTCCGCCATGACCGGTACACCTTGTTCGGTATACACTTCAGGCGTTGTGACCTCTAGCTTGCTAGAGAGTAAACTGAGTGGTTCTGCTTGTTGGAACACTGGGAGGACGAACGTTCCTCCACCACGAATGATTTTGACACGGTTACCCGAGGTGTCGCTATGTACATTTTTCTTGCCTAAATAACTACCTGTTACAATCAACGCTTCGTCAGGTCCGACCGTACGGTATTTCAAAACGAATACAAACACGAGTGCGAGGATGATGACCCCGACGATGATGCTGACTAAAATAGCCGTATTCATAAGTTATTTCTCCTCTCGAATCGTAGGTTCGTCATATGTCATGACGATGGCGATATTACTTTTCACTTCAATAATAATGACGCGATGGTCCGTGGAAATCGATGTCCCATCTAAACTTTGAGCTGTCTTCAAAAGGGACCCGGTCACTGTCTCAATCATAACTTCACCGTATCCGCCTTCTGGGATCGGTACTGTCAACCGTCCGATTTGTCCTACCAACGCTTCATCTGTCAATCCGATTGACTCTTCAGCATTGGATAATGGTAACAACACGAACAAATAGAGAAGTGTTGTCAGAGCGAGCGACCCGACCAATGCGACAGCAAGTCCAATCACCGGTGACACGTGCGCCAATGCGTTTAAAATGAGTCCGATTCCAGCACCGAGTGCTAAAAACGATAAAATAACTGCAGGGTTAAACCAGCCTTCAAACATGTCAAAAGCATCAGAGAACATCATATAGATGAAGGTTCCAAAACCAGCGATGATCAACACCCACCAGTACAGTTGATCGATTGCCTCCATTACCACCCCTCCTGTCGACGTTGCTGTTCCATAAATAACATACGTCGAAGTTGTTCGACTTCAAGGGCGAGCTGATCCTCAATCTTATCCCATTCGGATAGGGACGACGTGGATAGATCGTTCGCTTCCCGAACTCGACCAATCGATTGTTCAATGCGCCGTCGATTATATACATCGACGAGTTCTTGACGTTCGAGTCGCATCCGGTTTAAAAAATATTCAACTTCTTTTTGAACCTGAACCACTTGATCCGTCACGTCCTCAGAAGAATCTTGCATCAGCAGCCGACGCACTCTCACTTGATGAGCCACTAATTTGGCAATTCTCGCTTCGAGTTCGAGAATGTGCTTGTACAATTCCTCTACCTCATCTTGATTCGTGTCATCGCGCCACCACACGTCCATCTCACCTCACTTTACTCTAATCACTTTCATATACGATAAAACCTCATCATCGGTTTCAAAAAATCATAAAAAAATGTAAAATGAATTTGCCAGACAGAAAGGAAGTGCTCATTTTGGGCAACCAAGTCATCAAGCTATCAACTGCTAATCAAGAAAAACTAAAAACCATGTATCACAAGTATGCAGTCACCCCGCCTCCTTACGCGACTTTCAGTGCAAAAACCCCTGGATTTGTCGTCACGATTTATCAATCGGGTAAAGTGATGTTCCAAGGTAAAGATGCAGATTCCGAGGCAGTGAAATGGGGAACCCCTGCCAAGAAAAAACAAGCGTCTCCACCGAAGACGACATTACCTGAAGGCTTTTCGAATTGGTCTGTCATCGGGAGCGATGAAGTCGGAAAAGGGGATTATTTCGGACCACTCGTCGTCGTGTCTGCTTTTGTATCACGCGACCAAATCGCACTCGTCAAAGAGCTCGGTGTCAAAGACTCAAAACAGCTATCTGATCCTGAAATCATCCGAATCGCTAGAGATTTACATGCAGCCATTCCATATCAAAAGGCGACACTACACAACCCGACGTATAATAAGATGCAACGCACGATGACACAAGGCAAAATGACCGCCATCGCACATAACGCTGCACTTCATGCCTTGCTTGAAAAACTGGAACAGAAACCTGACGCCATCCTGATTGATCAATTTGCCGAAAAGTCGGTCTACTATCAACATCTACGGGCAGAGCGCGATGTCGTCCGTGATGACGTCTACTTTTCAACAAAAGCGGAAGGACTACATGTCGCAGTCGCCGCCGCTTCCATCTTAGCCCGTGCCTTTTTCTTAAAAGAGATGGACAAACTAAGTAAACAAGCCGGATTGACCCTCCCGAAAGGGGCAGGGGCAAAAGTCGACCAAGTGGCCGCTCAGATCATCCGACGTCATGGACAGGAATATTTACAAAAGATTGCTAAAGTCCATTTTGCCAACACAAAAAAAGCAATAAACTTAAACGAACGTCGTCTGTAGAGGTTCGATTTCAAATATGATATACTCATTTTATGGTTAAATGAACTTAAAATTTTTGGAGGATAGCGTTCATGTTGCATTATAAAACCTATACAATCAGCGATGACCATCCTTGGGTCGTCTTCATTCACGGAGCCGGTGGAAGTTTGTCGCATTGGTATCGTCAACTTCGCCCATTCCGTAAGAAATATAATGTGTTGCTCGTCGATTTACGTGGACACGGCGGTTCATACGATGCCGAACAATCGCTCAAACAACCGTTGAACGCCTATACGTTCGATGTCGTCGCAAAAGACGTCATCGAGGTCATGGATCACTTAGGCATCGAAAAAGGTCATATGGTCGGACTTTCTTTAGGTACGATTGTGATTCAGGCGATGTTTGAACATTATCCGGACCGGATTGCGTCGGTCGTCCTTGGAGGTGCCATCGTCAAATTCAACGTTCGTTCGACACTGCTCATTCGACTCGGTAGCCTCGTTCAAAATTTCGTACCTTATATGTGGTTATACAAATTGTTCGCTTGGATTTTACTGCCGAAAAAACGGCATAAAAAATCACGGATGATGTTTGTTCGTGACGCTGCGAATTTGTGTCAACGCGAATTTATTCGCTGGTTTAAGATGACTGAGAACATCAATCCATTATTAAATCAAATCACTTCGATTCAAACGAACGTCCCGATTTTATATATCATGGGCGATGAAGATTATATGTTCCTCGAAGCTGTGGAACGGACCGCAAAACACCAACCGACTGCCAATGTCGAAATCGTTGCAGACTCTGGTCACGTCGTGAATGTGGACCAACCCGAGCAATTCAATTCGTTGTCGATGAAATTCATCGATGATCAAATTCAAGCACGCTCTCTACAAATGAGCTGATTCAGGATGCCACCATACATCCTGAATTTTTTTCAGTTTATTTTCAGAAAATATTGATTATTACAAAAATAGGTGGTATTCTTTAGCAAATCCAACAAAGAGGAGATGCTTGAGATGTTCAAACCCGTACATATGAACAGCCTGCTGATTATTATTCGACTGAGGGACTGAAATCGTTTTGTTTTTGAAAAACGACTTTTCAGGCCCTTGTTCCCGTGGTAATCGGACAGGCGCCTGCACATGTAACTCGCGCCTATCCTAATTGGATAGGTTTTTTTATTGGCACATAGACAAAGAGGAGATGATGGAAGTGAAGCAGTATATGATGGATCGAATGGTAAAAATTTCAGCAGGGATGGCAAACGCCGTACTCGTCACGCTCGGTGTTGGTCTATTGATTGAGACGATTGGTAATTTGACCGGGATCGCGATGCTCGTTCAAATCGGGCAAGTTGCGAAATCTTTGTTGGCACCAGCACTAGGAGCCGGTGTTGCCTTTCAACTCGGTGGGAACACACTCATCTTGTTTAGCGCCATGATTGCCGCAACGATTGGCGGTGCTGCTTTAAAAGCGACCGAAAGTGGGCTCGTCCTCGTTCCAGGTCAACCGATTAGTGCATTGATTGCAGCCGCAGCAGCAGTATGGCTCGGTAAACGCGTTCTCGGAAAAACAAAGTTCGACATGATGGTCGTACCCGTAACAGCCGTTCTCGGAGGTGGAATCGTCGGTGTTGCCGCAGCGGCAGTCACGACTCCTCTCATCAACTCCATTAGCCAAGGAATCACAGCGTCCGTTGAAACGTCACCAATCGCGACATCTCTCGTCATCGCCCTTGTCTTCAGTGTCATGCTCATGTCACCTGCTTCATCGGCCGCACTCGCCATCGCTCTTCAATTAGACCCTGTCGCCAGTGCTGCCGCATTGATTGGTTGTTCTGCTCAGTTTGTCGGATTTACATTGATGGCGTATCGTCAAACGGATCCAGGTGGTTTGGTCGCTTCCTTCTTTGTCACGCCGAAAGTTCAGTTCCCGAACATCATCAAAAATCCGCGAATCGTCGTTCCACCATTCATTGCAGCGATGATCTCAGCACCGATTGCCACGTTAATGTTCTCACTACAAGTGCCGTATGAAATCGCCGGTCTCGGACTCAACTCTCTCATTGCCCCGCTTCAAATTTTAGCAGTACAAGGAATGGACGCGTTTCTCATCTTCACGATGACGGGTGTTGTTCTTCCTGCACTCATTACCTGGGCACTTTATCGTGTCACGAGCCTCGTCGGTTGGACGAAGTTCGGTGACCTTGCCCTTGAAATTCAATGAAATAAGGAGCGCTGTCCAAATCGGACAACGCTCCTTATTTTTACGCTCGTACTTCAGCGCCGTGTGCTGCACGGACCGCTTCGACGATTGTTTCATATGCTGCTGTTACTTCTTCATCTTGTAACGTTCGTGACGGGTCTTGGAACTTGAGTGAGAAGGCAATCGACTTCTCTTCTGGTTCAACATTTTCCCCTGTATATACGTCAAACAAGACGAGGTCGATCAAGAGTGGACCTGCCGCTTCACGGATTGTTTGCTCCACTGTGCCAGCCGGAATCGAACGTGGCAAGACGAGTGCCAAATCTCGTGAAATCGATGGATAACGTGGCACGTCTTGATATAGAAGCATCTCTTCCCCATTAAGTGCCAATAGGTCGAGTTCAAACACATACACTTCTTTCATCCCGTAGACTTCTTTTGACGTTCCTGGATGCACTTGTCCAACATAACCGATGACGTCACCGTTCATCAAAATGTTCGCCGTGCGACCTGGATGCATATCCGGCATCGATACCGCTTCATACGTGACATCAAGACGAAGTGTTTGAACCAACGTGTCGACAATCCCTTTCGCAACAAAGTAGTCGACCGGAATCCGAGTGCCTTGTGAACGATGATCCATCCAAAGACCTGTGACAACTCCCGCCACCCGTTCTTTTTCACGTGGTAAAGTATCACCTTGCTCTGTATAGACACGCCCTGTTTCGTAGAGTGCGACGTTTGATTGTTGACGCGCCGTGTTATAACGTGCCGCCTCTAACAACCCAGGGATGAGTGATGTACGAAGTACAGAACGCTCTTCACTCATCGGCATCGCTAGACGGACGAGTTGATCGGCTTGACCACCAAAACGTGTCGCATGTGCCTCACTCGTTAATGAATAGGTGATCGCTTGTGATAATCCGACACCTTGTAACATGCGGCGTGTCTTTCTGCGCAACACGTTGATTGCTGGTAAATAGCCTTTCGACTGAGATGCAGGTAACGTCGACGGGAGGCTGTCATATCCGTATAGACGCGCAACTTCTTCCGTGATGTCAGCTGGCAGCTCTAAGTCCGGACGACGAGAAGGGATATGGACACTCAATACATCATCGCCTTCTGTAGCTAGACCGAGACGTTCTAGAATACGTTCAATCGTTTGACGATCGAGTGTCATTCCTAAACGTTTATTAATGTAATCGACCGAGACTTCGATTTGACGAGCGCGTGACTCCTTTTCACCAGAAACAGTCGCTTCCCGAATCTCGCCTCCACCGAGCTCCACAATCAATTGAGCGGCACGGTCGAGCGCAAGCATGACACGTTCCGGGTCCACACCTTTTTCAAAACGAGCGCTTGAGTCAGAACGAAGACCGAGCGTACGGCTCGTCTTACGAACTGAAGCCGGATCAAAGTATGCTGACTCCAAGACGATATCTGTCGTAGTGGCGTCCACTTCAGTGTTCGCACCACCCATGACACCTGCGATTGCGACCGGTGTCTGACCATCTGTGATGACCATCATCGAAGCGTCGAGCGTACGTGTCACATCATCCAGTGTAACCATCTCTTCTCCATTCTCAGCCTGGCGGACCACAATCGATTTACCGAGTTTTTTCGCATCGAATGCGTGGAGCGGTTGACCGATCTCAAGCATCACGTAGTTCGTCACATCAACAATATTATTGATTGGACGAACGCCCTCTGCAATCAAGATGTTTTTAAGCCATTGTGGAGATTCTGCGATTGTGACTCCTCGTACTTCACGCGCCGCATAGTACGGGCAGTTCGGTGTAGCGAGTTCAATCGACACTTCAGACGCAGAAGATGACGTGACATCTGCTTCTGGTAACGTGTACGGACGTTCTAGAATGGCCGCCACTTCATGAATGATTCCATAAAGGCTCAAACAGTCCGAACGGTTCGGCGTCAGGCCAAGCTCGATGACCTCATCATTTAAGTCGAGTAAGTCGAGTACGTCCGCTCCAACTTGGACATCTTCACGGAATGTGTGAATTCCGTCTTGCTCATCTTCTCGAATTTGCTTCTTCTCGAATCCGAGTTCCTCGAGCGAACAGATCATTCCTTGAGATTCGACACCGCGAAGTTTCGCCTTTTTAATTTTTAATCCCGGTAAACGTGCGCCAACTTTCGCCACGATGACGTGTTGACCTTCGCGTACGTTCGGTGCGCCACAGACGATTTGAACGGGATCACATTCGCCGATGTCTACTTTTGTCACGTTCAATTTATCCGCCTCTGGATGCTTCTCACATGAAAGCACACGACCGACGACAATCCCGGAAAGTCCTTCTGCACGGTTTGTGATACTTTCCACTTCAATCCCGTTTTTTGTGATCAAGTCGCCAAGTGTTTCTCCGCTCAAATCTGACACATCAATATATTGATTCAACCATTTTTTTGATAGTAACATCTGTCTTCCTCCTTAGAATTGCTCGATGAAGCGTAAGTCGTTTGTGTAGAAGTGGCGGATGTCATCGACACCGTGTTTGAGCATCGCCATACGCTCAACACCGATTCCGAATGCGAATCCTGACACTTTTGACGAGTCATAGCCTGCCATCTCTAACACATGTGGATGTACCATCCCGCCTCCGAGAATTTCAATCCAGCCGGTTCCCTTACAGACGTTACAACCTTTTCCTCCACACTTGAAGCATGAAATATCAACTTCAACGGATGGCTCAGTGAATGGGAAGAAGCTTGGGCGAAGACGAATTTCACGTGCCTCACCGAATAATTGCTTCACGAACACTTCAAGCGTCCCTTTTAAGTCTGCCATCGAAATCGACTCATCGACGACTAACCCTTCGATTTGCATGAATTGATGCGAGTGCGTCGCGTCATCTTCATCACGACGATATACTTTTCCTGGGCAAATGATGCGAATCGGTTTCCCGTTCGCCTCTAGCATCGTCCGTGCTTGTACCGGTGACGTATGTGTACGGAGCAACGTTTCCTCGGTAATATAGAACGAGTCTTGCATATCACGTGCTGGATGGTCTTTTGGCAAGTTGAGCATCTCAAAGTTGTACAAGTCCGTTTCGACTTCAGGACCTTCTGCAATCGTGTAACCAAGTCCGACGAATAAATCTTCCATCTCGTCGATGATCTGTTGTAACAGATGACTGTGCCCTGGAGCCGATGTACGTCCCGGGAGCGTCACGTCAAGCGTTTCGGCTTTTAACTTTTCTTCCAGTTCGATTGCCTTCACTTCTTCGATTCGAGCGTCGAGCGTCGTTTGAATCGACGTACGGACCGTATTCGCCAATTCACCAATGACTGGACGTTCCTCTGCGGATAACTTACCCATTCCACGAAGTACCTCGGTCATCGGACCTTTTTTTCCTAAATATTTGATGCGGACGTCATTTAATGATTTTTGTGTGGATGCCTGTTTGATTTCTTCAAGTGCTTCCATTTGTAACTGTTCTAATTGCTCTTTCATATGTTCACTTCCTCCTCTACATAAAAAAAGTCCCTTCAGTCGTTGACTGAAGGGACGAATCATCGCGGTACCACCCTACTTGGCCAATAGTTGGCCCACTTGAGAGCATCGTTATCGAGATGCCAAACCGGTGTTGTCTCCAACACGACTCCAGAGTGAATTCAGCGACGATTCCGGCTTAGGCTCTCAGTCACGGCCCATGCTCCCTGAACGGAATCGGTCATTCGCTTACTATGTTCTTTCAACGTCATATCATATTCATCGATGTGTTTAACCTATCACGTTTTTCACGTGCTGACAAGATTATTGTAAAGCGATCCGATACATTAAAATACCAGCAGCGACCGCCGCATTGAGCGATTCTGCCTCACCGAGTACTGGAATATGGACACGTGTGTCGCACAGTGCCAACACATCGGCATGTACACCTTGTGCTTCATTTCCGATGACCAAAGCTACTTTGTCTTCAAATGCCACCTGCTCATACGATGTCGCTTTCGAAAGGGCTGTTCCATACACATGGAAACCATCTTCTTTCAGTTCAGGTAGTTTTTCAAGCAAGTCAACCGAAGTCACGTTCACGTGAAACAGGGAACCTTGAGTCGCACGAACGACTTTGGCATTGAACGGATCGACCGTCCCTTTCCCGAGGAGCACCGTATCAAATCCGGCTGCATCTGCCGTCCGAATCATCGTACCTAGGTTACCTGGGTCCTGTACCCGGTCTAACACGAGAACTTTCTTCATCTTACGCTCTACCGGTGTCATCTTCACGACAGCAAACACACCTTGTGTCTTTTCTGTCTCAGATAACAGGTCAGCGACATGATCAGATAACTCGAGCACCGGCATGTCCTCGATGCGCCACGTCTTTTTCGGTACGTACGACTCTGCCATGATGAGTTGTACGAGACGACCTGCTCGGATTGCCTCATCCACCAAATGCTCTCCCTCTACAAGGAATTGCCCGGTTTCTTGGCGTCCTTTTTTCGTCATCAATCGTTTTAATCGTTTAATCGTCTCGCTCTTCGTAGACGTTATCTTCGTCATATTATCCCTCTTTCAACCATTGGACCGTCTCGTGGTCTAAGCGTTTCGTTAATGCGACAACGAGTTCAATCGCTGCTTCGTAGTCGTCTTTATGGATGATTGACACGTTCGTGTGTAAATAACGAACAGGTACTGTCAACGCGATCGCCGGCATTCCAATCCCAGACAAATGGAAACGTCCTGCGTCTGTTCCGCCACCTGGTGTCAAATCGAGCTGATATTTGATGTCATTTTCTTTTGCTACCTCAACAATGAGGTCGACGAGACGTGGATTCGTCACAGTCGTTGCATCAAAGAAGATGACTTGAACGCCATCGCCGAGTTTTGACAACCCTTCTGCCGGTGTCATTCCTGGCGTATCACTTGGAATTCCTGTATCGACAGCAATCGCCACATCCGGTTGGACCAAGTTAGCCGCTGTAACCGCTCCACGCAATCCAACTTCTTCTTGTACCGTCGCACCTGTATAGATGACACCTGGGAATGCTTCTTCTTTCAGGCGTTTTGCAGCTTCAATGGCAATGGCACAACCGATTCGGTTATCCCAAGCTTTCGCCATCAAGAAGTTCTCATTTTTCATGACCGTGAATTCACAATGCGGGACGACCGTATCACCCGGACGAATTCCCCATTCGGCGACTTCGTCTTTTGATGTCGCTCCGATATCTAAGAACATGTCTTTGATTTCAACTGGTTTTTTACGTGCTTCAAGGGGAAGGACATGTGGTGGTTTCGCACCAATCACTCCCGGGATTTTTTCACCAGAACGCGTCACCACATCCATCCGTTGTGCCAATAGGACTTGGTTCCACCATCCACCAAGCGCTTGGAAACGTAGGAAACCACCTTCTTCCACACGCGTGACCATAAAGCCGACCTCATCCATGTGACCTGCAATCATGACACGAGGACCTTCTGCGTTCCCAGTCACTCGACCAAATAAACTTCCGAGACCGTCTTGTTCAAATGATTCGACATGTGGTTCAAGGTATTCACGCATTAACTGACGGACTTCCCCTTCATTTCCCGGGACGCCAGTTGCGTCTGTCAGACGTTTTAACATATGTAACGATTCATTCATACCAATCCGCTCCTTTTCCTTAATAGCCTAATTGTTGTCGCTCATGGTTCACTTCATTTTTGTTCATATACGCCATGAAAATGAGTTGTTCATTGAACCCAAGCGTATAGCCAAGTTCAAGATACGCTGCCATCAGCGTCTCGTACATCGCTTCTGTTTTCGAAAGACCAAAGTTCGTCACTTTTCGATAAATATCTAAAAAAGCATCAGTCGCATCAAGATATGAGCTCCCCGCAGGAAACGCGTCTCGTTCATACCCAAGTGCAAGGCCGAGTGACAGTAAGAAATGAATGCCGTCTACATATTCTTCTAAGATCACATCTTGAGGCGACGGTCCTTTCTTCGACCAAAACTTAAAGCTACGTGTTTCGTTAGCCAGTTCACCGAGTTCGACAAGCAGCGCCAGTAACCGTTCATCGAATTGATTGCCGGATAATCCATGTTGTGCTTTGATCCGCTCGTCTAATTCGCGCTGCCGATCAAACAATGTTGTCCAGTTCACCGGATGTTCCTCCTCTATCTCCACTTATAGCAGTACTAAAATCATTAAAGACCAGCCTACCGCTAAAATCAATACTTGTAATTGGAGCAGTTTTGGGGCATGAACGGTCTTTTTGCGCGTCAAATGGAGACCGAACAAGGCACCGATGGCTCCTCCTGCATAGGCGTATAGCACGTTGAAATCACCTTGGCCATGCGTATAACGTTTTGCCTGGATATAGGTGTATACGTTCAAGACGATCAGCGCAAGGGCAACGATGGCGACAACTGATTGATTCATACGTTCTCCTCCTTCTCTTAATTCTAAGAAATTCTGAAGAAAAAAGAAAGCGCCGAGAGAGTGTCTCGGCGCTGTCGATTGAACGATTACGCGTTCAATTTTGATTTAGCTGTTTCAGCGAGTGACGCGAATGCCTGTGCATCTGTCACAGCAAGCTCAGCAAGCATCTTACGGTTGATGTCGATTCCTGCAAGCTTGAGGCCGTGCATCATACGGCTGTATGAGAGACCGTTTGTACGTGCTGCCGCATTGATACGTGTGATCCAAAGACGACGGAAATCACGTTTCTTCTGACGACGGTCACGGTAAGCGTACATGAGTGACTTCATGACCTGTTGTTTTGCTACTTTAAATAGAATGTGTTTCGAACCAAAGTATCCTTTGGCAAGTTTAATTTGCTTTTTACGACGTTGACGAGTCGTATAACCGCCTTTTACGCGTGGCATATGGATTCCCTCCTAATTGTTTCTGTATTACTTCGCGATCATGTTGCGAATGCGTTTGAAGTCTCCAGCTGATACGATAGCGCCTTTACGGAGCTTACGTTTCGCTTTAGTCGATTTGTTTGCGAACAAGTGACTTGTGTAAGCGTGTGAACGCTTGAGTTTACCTGATGCTGTACGTTTGAAACGTTTTGAAGCACCGCGGTGCGATTTCATTTTCGGCATGAGTATTTCCTCCCCACTGAGAATCGATGATTAATCTTCTTTGTTCGGAGCCAGCACTAAGAACATGCTGCGTCCTTCCATCTTCGGCTTTTGTTCAACTGTTGCCAAATCGGCACATTCCGCTGCCATTTTGTCCAAAACACGTTTCCCGATTTCCGAGTGTGTGATGGCACGTCCGCGGAAACGAATCGAAGCCTTCACCTTGTTTCCTTTTTCAAGGAACTTGCGTGCGTTACGCAATTTTGTTTGGAAATCGTTGTCCTCGATTGTTGGACTGAGACGTACTTCTTTCATTTGGATGACTTTTTGGTTTTTACGCGCTTCTTTCTCCTTCTTCTGGAGTTCGAAACGGTACTTCCCATAATCCATAATTTTAGCGACCGGTGGATTCGCTTTGTCCGCGACTAAGACTAAGTCTAGTTCCGCTTCTTCAGCTAAACGTAACGCATCGTTACGCGATTTCACACCGAGTTGTGCGCCGTCTGCGCCAATGAGACGTACTTCACGGGCACGAATGTTTTCGTTGATAAAGAGCTCTTTGCTAATGGTTAGCACCTCCATCGTGCGATTGCACGAGATTTAGATTGACAAGACAACATGGCAATAAAAAAAGCGTCGGCAGTTTCCCACCCACACATCAGTTGAGGTCATAAAACGGCAGACGATGCCGATTGAACCAAGAACTTGATGGACCTGCCTGATGACTCTCAGACGAGGTGAAAAGCGGGTGCTTCTGCTTTGTTGTTTTTAATCACTATGTCATCTTAGCACTAGCAGGAAAAGATGTCAAGATATCGCGCATGAATAATTGGTAGCTCACACTTTTATGATGATACCAGTCATTCTCTCGTTTCGCAATACCTTTTCAAAGGGAATAATGAATTATCAAAGGAGGGATTTACATGAACTGGCGAAAAGACGTCTCGCGCGAACATGACTATCACGACCAGGTTCAGCAGATCGTCAGTAAAACGATGCAGGCGCATGGCTTAGAAGATGAAAAGTTGCAGGCAGTATTAACGGACTTATTAGAAGAGATGAATCGTATCACATTAAAGATTGTCGATGATCACGAGTCGGCTCAAAACTATATTCATAAACGATGGTACTAAATAGTGAGGAATTCTGTCTTTCTTATGTACCATGTAAAAACGTCCAGTTCCACATCAATGGAATTGGACGTTTATTCATGTTTACTGTGCGTAAACCATCTGTCCCCCGAGGTGCCCGGCGTATGCAAGAAGTCCCGCTCCCACGAGCGCAATCACAAAACTAAGTGTGATCCATAGCTTCCCTTTCGCACGATATCCAATGGCAAGCAAGACAACAGTGATGCCAAACGCGATCAAGCTGTACAAGGCAAAATGTTCATGGTTTTCAATCATCGCCTCTGTGACCGAAGGAAGGTTTGCTTCCGCATACTCCTCGGCACTGTCACCCGATAGAAATGCCACTCCGCCCGATATTAATCCAGCAACGAGCGTGACGAGTGCAAACAGTCGAAAACTTGTCCATTTGAAGCTAATCAAAATCAAAAGCGTCCCAAACAGTAGAAGACCAATCGGAGCGTGCACGAGCAATGGATGTAGCGGAACACCACCGAGCATAACGATTCCTCCCTAAGATTAAGATAATGGATGAAAGTTATTTACTTCGTGAGACGATTTTTTTACCCTGTTTTCCTTCTTTTCACAATGACACACAATTAATTCGTGAGCGACTTGAAGAAGTTACTGATTGCTTCAAACAATCTTGCGAAAAATCCTTGGACTTCCTCTTGTTCAAGAAAAGCCTGTACGTCCTGCCCTGCATCTTTTAATCCGTTACTGATCGCAGACCAATCCAGATTCGCTTGTTGCATGTTTTCAAATAATGTCGTCAATTGGTCGAGTTGTCCTTCAGACAGCTGGACGTTATTTTGATTCAACACTTGAATGACGATGTCGCGAATCTCAATATTCGTCTCAGGCATTTGATTCGCGATTTCCGCTTTGATTTCGTTCATGAGACCGGCTACATCTTCTTGACCGACCGTCTTTCCGATTTCAGACGTCACTGCCAACTCTTCCTGTGCAAGTTCTTTTCGTTCATCCGAAAGTTCAATTCCGGTTTCGGCCGCCGTTTGGTCATACGCCTTCATAATCCCTGTCAAAGCAGACGTACCCGTCACGTTGATTGGTGACGTGATATAGATGTCCGCATCCGTCACACCTGCTGTGACCAATGCGTTCGCATACATATCTTTCGTGACCCACGTCACATTTTCAGTTTGAATATCAAGCCCTGTCCCGTCCGTCAATTTGATTCGTGCGGACGAATACATGCCACCCCCACGTTGCGCCTGTGGGACAGAATCTCCTAGATATTTTTCTTCATCCGCTGCCGTCGCAATAATCGGTTCGATTCCTTCTGGCGCGTCCATCCGTTCAAGTACCCATTTTTGTTGTTCTGAAGAGAGCGACTCCCCGAGCGTCACAATCGTGTCATTGACGATTGCCTCCGCCCCGACTTTCGGAAGTGCTCCTGTAAATGCGACTGCTCCAATAGTAAGTGCCAATACTGGCTTCATATAATTCATGAATCATCACTCCTTATTGTTTACGATACGTGGAGACGACAAAATACACATCCGTCTTTAGACCGAAAAAAGCCACCTTTCTCGATGGAAAGGTGGCTCCTTGCTTAGCGTGAACGGTTCGCAATCTCTTCTGTGAGGGATGCGATGAATTCGTCAAGTGATGCTGATACTTGTTCTTGTTGACCGTAACGGCGAATGTTGACCGCGCGCTCATCACGTTCCTTGTCCCCAAGTACGAGCGTCATCGGAATCTTCTTCATTTGCGCTTCACGAATCTTATAGCCAAGTTTCTCGTCACGGAGGTCCGTTTCGACGCGGACACCACGCTTGACGAGTTCCGCTTTGACTTCAGCGACATACTCATCATGGACATGTGATACCGGAATCAATTTCACTTGTACAGGTGCGAGCCATGTTGGGAATGCGCCTTTGTATTCTTCGATCAAATACGCAACAAATCGTTCCATCGTCGAAACGACACCACGGTGCAAGACGATTGGACGATGATCTTTCCCGTCTGGTCCTGTGTACGTCAAATCGAAACGTTCTGGGAGTAAGAAGTCAAGTTGAACAGTCGAGAGCGTCTCTTCTTTCCCGAGCGCCGTGCGTACTTGCACGTCGAGTTTCGGTCCGTAGAATGCCGCTTCTCCTTCTGCTTCAAAGTATGGAAGTTCGAGCTCGTCCATCGTTTCTTTCAACTGGCTCTGTGCCATTTCCCAAATTGCATCATTATCGAAGTACTTCTCTTTATCGGCAGGATCGCGATACGAGAGACGGAAACGATAATCTTTGATGCCAAAGTCAGCATACACTTCTTGAATCAAGTGAACGATGTCTTTGAACTCTTGTTTCATTTGTTCAGGTGTCACGAACGTATGCCCGTCGTTCAAGACCATGTAGCGGACACGTTGAAGTCCTGTGAGCGCGCCTGACATCTCGTAGCGGTGCATCCCACCTAGCTCAGCGATCCGGAGTGGAAGCTCACGGTATGAGCGTGGCTCATGTTTGTAGATTGTCATATGGTGCGGACAGTTCATCGGACGAAGGACGAGTTCCTCATTGTCCATCTCCATTTTCGGGAACATGTCATCTTGATAGTGGTCCCAGTGTCCAGATGTCTTATACAAGTCGACCGACCCAAGCACCGGTGTATAGACGTGTTGGTATCCGAGTTCGAGCTCTTTATCGACGATATAGCGTTCGACCGTACGACGAATCGATGCACCTTTTGGCAGCCACATTGGAAGTCCTTGACCGACTTCTTGCGAGACGAAGAAGAGGTCGAGTTCTTTTCCGAGTTTACGATGATCGCGTTCTTTCGCTTCTTCAAGAAGTCGCAAGTGCTCGGCGAGTTGTTCTTTCGTCGCCCACGCCGTCCCGTAAATACGCTGTAACATCTTGTTGTCTGAGTCACCACGCCAGTATGCTCCAGCCACGCTCATCAATTTAAAGATTTTCAACTTCGAAGTCGACGGGACGTGTGGTCCGCGGCAAAGGTCGAAGAATTCCCCTTGATGATAGATTGTAAGTGTCTGATCGGCAGGAATGTCTTCAATCAACTCGATTTTGAGCGGGTCTCCCAACTCTTTATAACGAGCGAGCGCTTCGTCACGTGAAACGACTTCACGAGTGATTTCTAAGTTTTCGTCGACGATACGTTTCATCATCTTCTCAATCTCAGGAAGGTCTTCCTCATTGATTCGGCGGTCCATTTCGATGTCGTAATAGAATCCGTTCTCGATTGTCGGTCCAATCCCGAGATAGATGTTATTCTCTTCTCCATACAGACGCTTGATCGCTTGTGCCATCAAGTGCGCTGACGAGTGACGCATCAGGTCGAGTCCGTCCTCTGAATCTGGCATGACGAGCTCGATTTTGCCGCCCTGTTCAATCGGACGACGGTAGTCGATGAGTTCTCCGTCTAGTTTTGCTGCGATTGCTTTTTTGCGAAGTCCCGGGCTGATTGAGCCTGCGACGTCTTCTGCCGTGACGCCGGCATCAAATTCTTTTACCGCGCCATCTGGAAATGTCAATTGAATCATGTACATCTGTCCCCTCTCAAAAAATGAATATAAAAAAAGCCCATCCCTCAAAAAGGGACGAGCTTTGATTCTCGTGGTACCACCCTCGTTCCCAAGCATCACGCTTGGCTCGAACACACGATAACGAGTGTGAATCGCCGCACGATTGACCCGTACGGTGCTCTGAGGGAGTAAATGCATCGTCGTCGTTAGGAAGCTTCCACCGCCCTTCCCTCGCTAAAACTCGTCTCGATGATTCATATCCTCTTCTATGCATCACTTATATGGTTATTAGTATAGTCAACTCATCCGAGAAAAACAATCCTTTACCGACGGCGATTTTCACCCTTCAGTTCGATTTGTGTCGTCGTCGTTGAAATTCGCTGCATGAGACGCTGCGCTTTCATTTTATTTTGCGCGGACCCATCGATTGAAAAGTGAGTCTCGAGCTCTTCTCCGCTAAAGTTCGAACTATATAGCGTCGGCAATCGATGCATCATCCGATATTGGAGAATGATGCCGAACAGTTCGTCGCGCACCCACGGGCTGATTGCCTCAGCACCAATGTCATCAATCAACAAGACAGGCACATGTTGAAACGACGTCAAAAATGAATCAAACGATTCGGTGCGAATTTTGCGTTTTGCCTCCGATACGAATCCAGGGGCATGAACTAAAATCGTCTCGATATCCGCCACTTTCAATTCATTGGCAATGGCGGCGAGCAAATACGTTTTCCCGACACCGAAACTCCCGTGTAAATAGAGTCCGTTTACTTTTTGTTTGGACTTCATCCCCGTTACGAAACGCATCGCTTCCCGAAGTGCGATCTTGCGTGCATCGTCCGCCCAATCAAATGACTCAAAGTTCGCCTCACGGACTTCTTCCGGTAAGAACAAGCTCTTAAACTTACGGTCCATCTCTTTTTGGCGTCTAGCTTGTCGATGAGCGACCGTCTCTTCATAGCGAATGGCAATCTGCCCAAGATCGACATAGAGCACCGGTTGATGACCCGGGATGACGGCCTGTTCTTCGATGAACGTCTTTCCATCCATCTGCTCGGCATACTCACTCAGCTTCGTGAATCCAATTTCAATCGCTTTCTCTTCTAACTCAGGATGAGCGTTCAAAAAGGCGATCACTCCCGGATGATTGAGCGTTCGTCTGCGAATCGACTCATACGCTTCGCGGACTTCTTTTCGATTCATCAACTGCGATAACGACTGGTTGATTCGTTCCATCCCCTCACCCCTTCTCTTTCAATTCATTTAATAGTTTTACAAGTTCCGCATCATCTGGAACGGAAGATTCCAATTCTTTCTTCCTCGCTTGATCATACGATCGCTGTTGTTTCGCTTCATCTTCGAGCCATTTCGGCATCTCGCCTTGTTGGGGTTTCCGACGTGAACCGACAGTCGTCCGCTGTACATTTTCACGTTTTTGTTGCTTCTTCTCAATGAGCGCATCTTGTGACGCTTCTTGCTCTAACGCCTCTTTCGCGTTCGTATAACCTGCCGTCTTCCAACTCGTTGCGATACGAAGGACGTAATTCTCGTTCAGACGAGTCTGTTTCTTCACTTCAATACAATAATAGAAGAGTGCGTTGATCACGCCCGGTGCGAGCCCGAGCGTATCGACGAGTTCGATAACCAACTGTTCATCACTCTTCGACAGCTGAGGCGTCTTCCGAAGTGTCGATACGTATTGATGGGGGTGGGCCGCTTCCATTACCGCTGGATCATGTAAGTCTCCCAGCTTGGTCTCTTCGAGCTCCACCGTCTTCTCTTTTCGATGCCGCGTCTGCTTTTTCTTCAACTGTAATACCATCTGACGGCATCCGTCCCGCTTCTCCTGCTCACTGAGCGGAAGATAGGCTTCGTGAACGAAATATTCTTTCAACATCTCCGCCATCGTCTCTTCGTCGAGTTGAGAGACATAGGCCAGTTTTGTGATGGTTTCGTCTAATTTTTTTGTGAAAAACCCGACTGGGAAATTCGTTAGTTTCTTCACAATGTCCATATCGAACGAATAGTTGATTTCAATCTTCGCACGATCTGGTTTTTCGTAGTTCTTTTGCGTGAACGCTCGATGATTGACACCTTTGACATCAAACACTTCATTAAAGTCTTTCGTCACCTCGACGATTCCCGCTGGCAAAGGGTCAATTGTGAAACGCCCCTGAAGTTGTTTAAAGCGCACTTCCCCTACTTTATAGAAGAGAAAGCTCGATAACAGTCCATCGTTTAAAAACGTATGCGGCGCGAGCGGCACACGCAACTGATAGACGTATTGCGTCAACCGAGCATCTTTCGTTTTGTACGTCCGTACTAATCCGATTGCTTCGAGGCGAAATAGATTATCCGTCAATTCATTGATGGAGTACTCCAACATCTCACACAAGGCACTATGAGACATATAGTTCGATTTCATTTTGCCTGGTTTCAATTCACTCCACAGCGTCTGATACAGCGCGAGCGCTTTGACACCGATGACAGGCTGATATAAGTGGTAAAGGGACTGATACGATTCGCGGTCAACAAGACCTGTACTCATAATGAGCAGTTCGTCCGTCCCAAAGATTGTACGTTCTTTCTCCATAGCTCTCTCCCCTGAAAAAGGGCGACCAGCAGGCCGCCCTTTAGTTGGTCGAATTTTCTTGCTTCATTAAATCTTCAAGTTCTTTAAAGAACACAGTGATATCTTTGAATTGGCGATAAACCGATGCAAAGCGGACGTATGCGACTTCATCAACACGTGCGAGTTCATTCATCACCAACTCACCAACCTGCTCACTCGGTATTTCCGATTGTGCGAGGGCGCGAAGTTGTTGTTCGACTTTTGTCACGACCCCTTCAAGCTGTTCAAGCGTGACTGGTCGTTTTTCACACGCGCGAATGATTCCACGAAGCACTTTTTCGCGGCTAAACTCTTCACGGTTTCCATCTTTCTTCACAATGATGAGGGGTGTCTGTTCCACCGTCTCAAACGTTGTGAACCGATACCCACATTTTTCACATTCACGACGACGTCGAATCGAGTAATGGTCTTGCACCGGTCGGGAATCGAGCACTCTCGTTCCATTATGATCACATTTCGGACAACGCATGCTCAAGCCTCCTTATCGTTCGACAGATTTATTTCCGATAGCACGAAGCGGGAATTGTTGTGTGAGTGCCTCGTAATAGTGAGTGATGATTTGTCCAAGGTCTGCCCCGAGTCGCTGTTCGCGGTTCAGTGTAAAATCGACCGCTGTACGACCACCATCCACTTGCACGATCGTAATGAGTCCGTCCCATCCTTCACCAATGAATGAGAGTTCGCCACGGTTCGAGTCGATTCGACGGACCGTCTGACCATTTGACTGAATCTGACTTTCTAACCATTGTAAGATTGCATTCGGAGATGCCGCATAGTAACGTGTCCGAAGCGATTCATTTTTATGTGTATCTTTCGTTTCAATATGTGTTTGTAACTTATCTAACAGTCCCATAATCCACCTCAACGCCTGAGTTATATACGTTAAGCATATCAAAATTAAGGCAACAACAAAACAATTAAAAGGGCTGACCGTTAAACGGCCAGCCTCAAAAGGTTCTTCAGAATTATTTAGTTAGTGCAACTTGTGCTTCCGGAACACGAATTGGTCCCATTCCACGTTCAAGTTTCACATCTTCACGTACTTTCGCATCCAATCCTTCGGCGATGTATTGCGATGCCGTAGCTGGATCGATTCGATCTCCACATGTGAACACGTCAACCGACGCGTAGCCATGCTCTGGGAAACTGTGAATCGTTAAGTGCGATTCTGAAATGATGACGACTCCACTCACACCGTGTGGCGCGAATTTGTGGAAAGCGACTTCGCGGACTTCAGCGCCCGAACGAAGAGCAGCATCGACGAACAAACGCTCGATGTAGTCGATATCATTTAATTTGTCGGGATTGCACTCCCAAAGTTCTGTAATAATGTGACGTCCCATAGTATCCATATTAGTGGATCCCCCTTTACATCAATGGTCTCAAAGTAGTTGATGATCACTCACTTTGTGCCTGAATCGCCCACAACCACGGGGGCAAGTTAGTCCTAAGAGGTCCTAACCCTTTAAGTTGCGTTTGTCAGACCAATTGAAGTTCACGAAACTGAGTGTAACGTGTTTGGGACGTCGTTACAAGAGATTTGTTTAAAAAAATCAAAAATATTTTTTAGACCGTAATATTTTTTTAGGCGTGTGTTTCTTGTTGCCCGATTTGAAGGTAACTCGCCACCATGTCTAACAAGTCGACGACACGGCACGAATAACCCCATTCATTATCGTACCATGCGAGTACTTTTACATGATTTCCGCCAAGTACCATCGTCGAATCCATATCGATAATCGACGAACGGTCGTCTCCATTGAAGTCAATCGATACGAGCGGTTCATGGGAGACACCTAACACGCCCGTCATCTCTCCAAACGCCGCACGTTCAAACGCTTCATTCACTTCATCAACCGTTACGTCACGATGAAGTTCAACAACTAAGTCGACGAGTGATACGTTCGGTGTCGGGACGCGGAGTGCCATTCCGTTTAATTTTCCTTGAAGCTCTGGCATGACAAGCCCGATCGCTTTAGCCGCTCCTGTTGAAGTCGGAATAATTGAACTGCCACAAGCACGCGCCCGGCGTAAGTCCTTATGCGGGTTATCAATGTTATTTTGGTCGTTTGTGTACGCATGAACAGTCGTCACTAAACCAGTTTCAATACCGAATGTCGAGTGTAACACCTTCACGACCGGTCCTAGACAGTTTGTCGTACACGATGCATTTGAAATGATATGGTCTTCTTCCGGGCGATAGTCTCGATCGTTGACCCCCATCACAATCGTGCGTAAATCCCCTTTCCCTGGCGCAGTTAAAATTACTTTTTTTGCGCCTGCATCTAGATGAAGTTTCGCCCCGATATCCGAGTTAAACTTCCCTGTCGCCTCGACCACGATGTCGATGCCAAGGTCTGCCCACGGTAAACGTGATGGATCACGTTCTGAAATGAGTTCGATTCGCTTTCCATCGACTTCAAGCGCATCCCCTTGCGCTCGAACCGTCAATCCGAATGGACCGTGAATGGAATCATGTTTGATGAGATGTGCGAGCGTTTCCGCTGGATAACTCGCATTGATTGCCACGACTTCATGACGTCCCTCAAGCATCAATTTTCGGAATACCATTCTCCCGATTCGACCGAATCCGTTAATCGCAACTTTTGTCCCCATGCTAAATCCCCCTTTTTCTACATTACGGTTTCATTATAACGGATAGCTGTAAGCGTTTTCACTATGATTCGTCACATTTTTTTCATTTTTCTCTGTTTATTTTTTGAAAATGAGGGAAATTTCTTGTCGTGAAGCACAACAGAAAGGAGGCGTCACCATGTTTGATTGGGGAGATATCGATAAGTTCTTCATTTCGTTTTTCATCATCTTACCGATTGTGACGTTGATTCATGAGTTCGGACACTTCTTTTTCGCAAAGTTGTTTGGAGGCTCGCTCGACATGCAAATCGGCACAGGAAAAAAACTATTTAAAGTAGGACGTCTTCAAGTGAACCGCGTCTATTTTTATGATGCGTGGTGCCAGTTTACAGATTTAAAATGGAGCAACAAGGTCACTCGCAGCCTTGTATATGGCGGTGGAGCCATTTTCAATCTAGCGAGCATCTTGATTGTCAATGCGTTTATTTTAAGACGAGAGATTGAACCAACGTTGTATACGTATCAGTTCGCTTATTTCTCGTTTTACTATATTTTCTTTTCACTATACCCGATCTATTATTCGAACGGTCATCCGAGCGATGGACGTGCCATTTATGATACGTGGAAAAAAGGATCACCCGAATCCGATCCATTAAACTAAACGAAAAGAAGGCGAATCATCATTCGCCTTCTTTTTCGATTGTCTTAAATTGTTCGACCAGACGGTCAATTTGCGGTGGTAAATCCCCGAGTGAACCGTTGTTATTGACGAGAAAATCGGCCTGATGCTTTTTCTCTTCGATCGGGATTTGAGAATGAATCCGAGCGAGCGCCTCTTCTTTCGTCAATCCATTCCGCTCCATGAGACGCATCAGTTGAATCTCTTCGCGACAATAAACGACGACAGAATAATCGACGAGGTCGAGCATCGTCCCTTCAAATAAGAGAGGAATATCAAAAATGACGACAGACTCTCCGGATGCTTCATAAGCACGCATCTGTTCCTTCATCTCTTCACGAATCGCTGGATGCATCAGCTGATTGAGATGTTGACGCTTCGTCTCATCATGAAAGATTTCACGACCTAGCGCGGGACGGTTTAAGACATCACCGTCAAAACATTTTGGAAATGCCGCTTTTACGCCCTCAATCGCCTTGCCTCCAGGTTCGACGACTGTCCTCGCAATCAAATCGGCATCGATGATTGGAATCCCCTTTTTCCGAAAAAGTCGTGACACCGTGGACTTCCCGGTTGCAATCCCACCCGTCAATCCAATTTTCAACATAACGCCCACTCCTTAACGTTGTTGACAGTGTGGACAATAATGCGTGCCACGACCGCCTAGTTTCATCTTTTCAATTTCTTGTCCGCAACGACGACATGGTTCACCGGCTTGTCCGTATACATAAAGTCGTTCTTGGAACGTTCCCGTGGCTCCGTCTGGATTCGTATAACTGCGAATCGTACTTCCCCCACGTTCAATGGCCTCATTTAGCACGGCTACCGCTTCAATGCGTACACGCTCCACTTCTTCGTGCGTCAAACTAGCAGCTGGTCGTGTCGGATGCACACCGGCACGAAACAATGTTTCATCTACATAAATATTCCCTAATCCGACGAAGATGGACTGATCGAGAAGCGCAGTCTTGATAGCGCGCGTCTTCATCCGCTCTAGACGCTTATGCAATGCATCAGTTGTCACACGCTCGTCAAACGGTTCGTATGCAAGTAGTGACAGTGGTGGTGTCGTGTGGACCGCCTCATTCGTCCGCAACTCCATCGTACCAAACTTCCGCACATCGTTATAATGTAGGGTCGATTGGTCCGTGAAGTTGATGACGACATGCGTATGTTTAGCCGGTGCTGTGATTGTCTCATATGGGAAGAACTTCCCTTCCATCCGAAGATGGGAGACGAGATATCCATTCGTTAATTTAAATAAAATAAATTTCCCTCGACGTTCCACATCTGTAATGGTCTCTCCGACCAAATGATGGACCCATTCTTCTGGCTCGAGTCCCCGAATGATTTTAGGGTCAAGCACATCGACAGACTGAATCGTCTTTCCGGAAACGGCAGGTCGTAATCTGCGACAAACCGTTTCGACTTCTGGTAATTCTGGCATACTGATTTCCTTTCTATCTTCTTATTTCGTATCGAACCACGTCGTTCCAACGGCTCCATCCGCACGTAACGGAACATCGAGTGTCACCGTATGTTCCATCGCTTCCGTCACCAATTTTTCTAATGCTTCCATCTCTTCAGCCGGACCTTCAAAAATCAATTCATCATGTACTTGTAACAATAACTTGGATTGAAGTTGCGACGATTGAAGCGCGTGGTCGACGTCAATCATCGCTTTTTTGATGATGTCGGCTGCCGTTCCTTGAATCGGTGTGTTGATGGCCGTACGTTCAGCGAATCCACGCAAGTTGAAATTACGAGAGTGAATGTCCGGGATATTACGACGTCGTTTTAACATCGTCTCGACGAACCCATGTTCACGAGCCCGTTCAATCGCAGCATCCATGAACGTCTTCACTCCCGGGAATTGTTCAAAGTACGTATCGATAAACGTTTGTGCTTCTTTTCGTGTGATACCTAGGTTTTGCGAGAGCCCATAATCACTGATTCCATAGATGATTCCGAAGTTGACGGCTTTCGCCTGACGACGCATGAGTGAAGTGACTTCCTCATTTGCGACTTTGAACACGTTCGCCGCCGTCGACGTGTGGATATCCTCATCATGCAAAAAGGCCGCCATCATTTTCTCATCTTGTGACATATGCGCCATGATTCGAAGTTCGATCTGTGAGTAATCGACCGCATAGAGTACCCAGCCCGGCTCACTTGCGGTGAACGCCTTACGAATTCGACGTCCTTCCTCTAATCGGATCGGAATGTTTTGTAAGTTCGGGTTGACTGACGAGAGTCGTCCCGTTTGCGTTAACGTCTGCGTGTAACGGGTGTGAATCTTGCCATCTTCCTTCACAACTTTCTGCAATCCTTCTACATAGGTCGACTGTAGTTTCCCGACTTCACGATAATGCATGATTTTCTCGATGATCGGATGAAGCGGCGCCAACTTCTCAAGGACATCCGCCGCAGTCGAGTAACCCGTCTTTGTCTTTTTCACAGGGGGAAGCGCTAGTTTCTCAAATAGGACGACCCCTAGCTGTTTCGGCGAGTTGATGTTGAACGGTTCGCCGGCCAATTCATGAATCGTTACTTCAAGCGCAGACAGGCGCTCACGAAGATCTGTCTCCATGTGTTGAAGTGTTTCCACGTTTACATGAATGCCTGCCCATTCCATCTCGGCTAACACCGAGACGAGCGGTTTTTCAAGCGCCTCATATAATTCCGTCTGTTCGTTGTCTTTCAGTTCTGAAGCGACACGTTCAAACAACGTCAAAATCGCATGTGCTTTCTCCGCGAGATGAGAATGGAATACTTCCTCATCTGGCACTTTCACTTTTGCGCCTTTCCCATAAACTGCTTCATCTTCTTCAAGAGGGTATGTGAAATGAGAAGCAATCGAGCTGAGTGACGTTCCACCAGATAAATTCAACAAATATCCGGAAACGAGTAAGTCTTCGTAACCACGAAGGAATAACTGATGACGTTTCAACTGAATGATTGTTTGTTTAGCATCGAGACAAATCGTCGTCTTCGATTCGTCTTCAATCCATTCCTTGACTCGCGCATCTTGTAACAGTGTCACATCGCCGACGGTCACGCCACGATCTGACGCGATTGCAACCCCAACGATGTCTTCTTCGAAATAGTCATCGTGTAGTTGCTCAAGGAATAGGACCGCTCGAGACAAATCTTGTTCAGAAAGGTCGATGGTCGGTCTGACTTCTTTTTCGACCGTTTCTTCTGTAGAGCTGTCCGCTAATTTACCAATCAACGACTTGAATTGAAGTTCCATGAACAGGGGCTTCACAACAGAAGCATCATAAGGTTTAAAGACGAGATCATCAACGGTCACATTAAGTGGCACGTCCGTATAAATCGTTGCCAACTGTTTTGACATCTTCGCCTCTCGCTCGTTGGCTTCCACTTTTTCTTTCTGTTTTCCCTTTAGTTCATCCGTATGTTCGTAAAGGGACTCGACGGTTCCGTATGTTGAAATCAACTTGAGCGCCGTCTTTTCCCCGACACCCGGGATACCTGGAATGTTATCCGATTTATCCCCCATCAACCCTTTTAAGTCGATCATTTGAATCGGTTGTAGTCCCTCATAACGTTCCTGGAACGCGGTTTGGTCCATTGTCTCGACATCTGTGATGCCTCGCTTCGTCAAGTAGACGGTCACGCGATCATCGATCAGTTGGAGTAAATCTTTATCTCCCGTCACAATCGTCACTTGATCGTATGATGTATCCTTTGAGAGCGTGCCGATGATATCGTCCGCCTCATATTGATCAAGTTCTAAGACAGCAATACCAAACGCGCGACAGACGTCTCGTACGAGCGGGAACTGTTCGCGTAATTCCCCAGGAGTCTTCTGACGCCCCCCTTTATAGTCAGCAAACGTATCGTGACGGAACGTCTTCTTCGACGCATCGAACGCAACGGCAAAGTGCGTCGGTTGCTCATCTTCCATCAATTTCAACAACATCATCGTAAAGCCGTACACCGCGTTCGTATTTCGACCTGACGCGTCCGACATCGGAGGCAGTGCGAAAAACGCACGATATGTTAAGGAGTTCCCATCTAGGACTAGTAGTTTATTCATTCAATCGACCTCCATTCTTCTCTTCATTCATCATACCATACGGGTACAAGCGTTCGAAAAAAAAGACCCTTTTCTACGAATAGAAAAGGGCCAAATTCTCGACCGTGTGGAGATGAGCACCGATCGAGTCACGAGATGATGAAGAGGTCTCATTCATAAGAATAGCAAGGTTTTGTAAAGTAAATATGAATCGAATAGCAAGGTTTTGTAAAGTGACTAAGAATCAGCGGTCAAGTGGGATTCAAACCCGCGGGAACGTGATGGTGAACGTCGTCCCTTTACCCTCGACGCTATCGACATCGATTGTCGCATGATGTAAATCGATGATGTGTTTTACGATAGCAAGACCTAGACCCGTGCCACCTGAATTTCGGCTTCTTGCTTTGTCAACACGATAGAAGCGCTCAAAGATTCGACTGACTTCTTTTTCAGCAATCCCGATTCCATTATCCTTCACGCGTAACTTGTACGCATCCTCATTCGCCTCGACGGAAATCTCGACACGACTTCCTTCCGGAGAATAGTTGATGGCGTTCGCGACGAGGTTCATGATGACTTGTTTCATCCGATTCAAATCGGCCTGTAAGACGGCCGTCCCATGATGCTTCGCCTCTAGATGAATCGACTTTTTGTCCGCTTTCTGACTGAGCAAGAGACATACCTCATCGACGAGCTGGTTCAAGTCGACGGATACCAGTTCCATCTGGAAATCATCACGTTCTAATCTCGACAGCTCAAGCAAATCTTCAACAAGCATCTGCATCCGCGTCGCCTCTTTTTGAATGATGTCTAAGAACTGGTCGCGGAGTTCAGGCACTTCTTTAGCCCCGTCGAGTAATGTCTCACTAAATCCACGAATGGAGGTGAGCGGGGTCTTGAGTTCATGACTGACGTTCGCGACAAAGTCTTTCCGCATCTTCTCGAGTCGCTTCAGCTCCGTGATGTCGTTAAATAATAATGTCGTCCCACGAAGCATTCCCGTATCACTGAAAATCGGTGCAGCAGACACCATATACGTCTTCTGATTGAAACCGGTCCGAATCGACAGCTGACGACGATGAACTTCTTCCGTCAAATAGACGTCTTCGATCAGAGTCTCAACATCAGGACTTGGTAACATCCCGTGATAAAATTGTCCAATCGACAAATCATCGTATTGGAACATCTCGCGATACGAACGGTTGACTAATGTGACGATGCCTCGCTCGTCCACGAGAAGGAGCCCTGCCCCCATATATTCGATGAGTGATTCGAGTCGTGCTCGCTGAACCGATTCTCCGAGTGAAATTGACTCCAAATTTCGGGCGAGGACGTTGATTGATCCAGCGAGACTTCCGGTTTCCTCGTCATTTCGCAGTTCGTAAACGCGAGCCCGATAATTACCATCGGCGAGTTCCCGTAAGACAATGGTCGCCTCATCGATTGGTCGTATAAATTGGTTCGTCAGATGCTGAAGGACGAATAGGATGATGAAAAATGAAAAGAAGAGCGCGAGCGCAATCGTTAACCAAATTCGATCATACACGCCTTCAAGGTCTGACACGTAACGGATAAACGTTAAATAGACCGTCTCCCCTGTCGCAAGTTCAATCGGTTTTGTGAACTGGATCAACTCATCTTCGTCCGCTTCACCAAACGTCCCGTCTTCGGGCACTAGACTTGGCTCAATCTTATAATCGATTGAGCCGACACGAAACGGTGTCCCGGCGATGACTTCATTCCTACTATTGAGTAGCAAAATGTCAAAGCTACTCCCGTCATCGATTTGACCGACATATCCTCGAATTTCGTCTAGCTCTCCTCCTTCAAGGTACAAAGCGGCGAGCTGAGCATCCTCTTTCAAGCGGTCACGTTCAGAATCCAAATAAAAATCTTTAAACAGTTGGCCGAGCACGATGCCAAGCGTCAAAAGTACGCCCGTGATGAGAAGGATGAGCGTCGTCATGAATCTAGAGCGATACGTCTTCATTCCGAAGTCGGCTCCTCCATTTTATAACCGAGGCCACGAATCGTTTTAATATATGTCGGCTTCTTCGTGACCGGTTCGATTTTTTCACGGAGATGACTGATATGGACATCGACGATTCGCGTGTCACCGACGAAATCGTAATTCCAAATAGCAGATAATAATTGGTCTCGTGTCAGCACACGTCCTTTATTTTTAGCCAAGTATGCTAACAGTTCAAATTCTTTCGGAGTCAATTCGAGACGTTCTCCTTGTTTGAACACTTCGTAGTTCGAAGCGACAATTTTTACGTCACCGATTTGAATGACATCCTCTTCAACCGCGGTTTCTTGTGGCGCCGAGCGTCTTAGAATCGCTTTGACACGAGCCACGACTTCCCGGGGACTGAACGGTTTCGTCAAATAGTCATCTGCACCGAGTTCGAGTCCGAGAACTTTATCAAACTCATCATCTTTCGCCGTGAGCATCAAAATCGGTGTGTTGACTTTTTGTTGACGGAGTCGCTTACACACTTCAAGTCCGTCCATTTCCGGAAGCATTAAATCGAGCACGATTAAGACGGCATCTTTCTTTTCAGCCAGTTCCAATCCCGTTTTCCCGTCATGCGCGGTCTCCACCTCGAAACCAGCTTGTTCTAAATTGAATTTTAATAACGTCGCAATCGATACTTCATCGTCGACAACAATTACTTTATCAGCCACACTACTTCCTCCTCTTAATCCATCAAATGTCACTCTCTATTTTACAAATCAAAGCTTGCAACGACCAACCTCAAAGCAAATCTTTACAAAAACAAAACAAATCCACTTTTAGTGTAGCATGCCCCACATGATGGAAACCGCAAAAAAAGTGCTTCCCACAAAATTGCAGGAAGCACTTTTGACTTATAAGACGCCTAATACGGAGCGGACCGAGTCGGCAGAACGCGAAAGTGCTGCTCTCTCCTCATCCGTCAAGTCGAGCTCAAGTACTTGCTCGATGCCATGTTTTCCAAGAATCGTCGGGACGCCAAGATACAAATCGCTAAATCCGTACTCGCCTTCTAGATAAGCAATGGCAGGTAAGATTCGACGTTGATCTTTTAAAATCGCCTCGACCATCTCTACGATTGCGGCAGCTGGCGCATAATACGCCGAACCGTCACCTAGCAATTGGACAATCTCACCGCCACCTTTACGTGTCCGTTCGACGATTTGCTCGATCCGCTCATGTGGTATGAGTTTCTCAAGCGGGATTCCCCCGGCGTACGAGTAACGCACGAGAGGCACCATATCGTCACCATGTCCTCCGAGAACAAACCCGGATACATCTTTGACGGAAACGTTTAATTCTTGAGCGACAAACGTCCGGAAACGAGCCGTATCCAGCACACCAGATTGTCCGATGACGCGTTCTTTCGGGAAACCCGATTCTTTGAACGCCGCATAGGTCATTGCATCCACCGGATTAGTCAAGACAATCAAAATTGCTTCCGGAGAATAGCGAGCAATCTCTTTGACGACAGAACGCATGACGTTTGCATTCGTTGCAACGAGATCGTCTCGACTCATTCCAGGTTTACGCGCGATTCCCGCCGTGATGACGACAATGTCCGAATCAGCCGTATCGGCGTAATCTGCTGTTCCTGTGACCCAAGCGTCAAACCCTTGAATCGGAGCCGTTTCTTGCATGTCGAGCGCTTTCCCTTTCGTCGGTCCAACTTTTTCTTCCATATCGAGTAGGACGACATCCCCTAGCTCTCGTTGAGCCAGGTATAGTGCAGTGGTTGCACCGGTGAAGCCACTTCCAATTACAGAAATTTTGTTACGACGAATCATGAGCTCTCCCCCTCAATTGGCGACTTATTCGTTTGAATTACATGTTTTTGATCAATTCATCCGCAAATTCAGAACACTTCACTTCTGTCGCGCCGTCCATGAGACGTGCGAAGTCATATGTGACAACTTTCGAAGCGATTGTTTTCTCCATAGAGTTGATGATGAGGTCAGCCGCTTCGTTCCAGTTCATGTGGCGGAGCATCATCTCACCTGAAAGGATGACTGAAGATGGGTTTACTTTATCAAGACCTGCGTATTTCGGAGCTGTACCGTGTGTCGCTTCGAAGATTGCATGTCCTGTGATGTAGTTGATGTTTGCACCAGGTGCAATCCCGATTCCACCTACTTGTGCAGCAAGTGCGTCTGAGATGTAGTCTCCGTTCAAGTTCATCGTCGCGACGACATCGAACTCACGTGGGCGTGTCAAGATTTGCTGGAGGAAGATATCAGCGATCGAATCTTTAACGATGATTTTTCCTTCAGCTTCAGCTTTCGACTGAGCTTCGTTCGCAGCTGCTTCGCCAGACTCTTCTTTGATGCGGTCATATTGTGCCCATGTGAACACTTTGTCACCGTATTCAGCTTCAGCGAGTGCATAACCCCAGTTTTTGAATGCGCCTTCTGTGAACTTCATGATGTTCCCTTTGTGTACGAGCGTGACAGATTTACGATCGTTCGCAATCGCATATTCAATCGCAGCACGGACGAGACGCTCTGTCCCTTCAGAAGAAACAGGCTTGATGCCGATTCCTGATGTCTCTGGGAAACGGATCTTGTTCACGTCCATTTCATCTTGCAAGAATTTAATGAGTTTTTTCACTTCGTCACTTCCTGAAGCGTACTCGATTCCTGCGTAGATATCTTCTGTATTTTCACGGAAGATGACCATGTCTGTATCTTCAGGACGTTTTACTGGTGAAGGAACACCTGTGAAGTAACGAACTGGACGAAGGCACGTGTATAAGTCGAGCTCTTGACGAAGCGCAACGTTCAATGAACGAATTCCACCACCGACCGGTGTCGTAAGTGGTCCTTTGATTGCAATCAAGTACTCGCGAATTTGATCGAGTGTTTCTGTCGGGAGCCACTCACCTTTTTCGTTATAAGCTTTCTCCCCAGCGTATACTTCCATCCATTCGATTTTCTTGTCGCCACCGTATGCTTTTTCAACTGCAGCATCGAATACACGAACAGCCGCGTTCCAAATATCAGGACCTGTTCCGTCACCGATAATGAATGGTACTGTCGGAACGTTTGGTACGTTCAATACACCGTTTTCAACTGTAATTTTTTGTCCTTGTGTCAACATAATGAATCCCCCTAAGTACATTACTGTAGGTCGACGCGTACGCCGACCTACGTCACTTGTTAGTTTACCAAACTTTTGTCTAAAATGTGTCTCGAATTAACGTTCGTTCACAGGAACATATTTACGGCTTGTTTCACCGACATATTCCGCACGTGGACGAATCAAGCGGTTATCCGCATATTGCTCGAGAATGTGCGCGATCCAACCTGACATCCGTGATACGGCGAAGATTGGCGTGAATAAGTCTTCTTCAAGACCGAGCGCATAATACGTTGATGCCGAGTAGAAGTCGACGTTTGGTTTCAATCCTTTTTCTGTTTCAACGAGATGATCGATTTTTTCAGACATCTCATACCACTTCGGCTCGCCGATTTGAGCAGTCAACTGGCGGCTCATTTCTTTCAAGTGCTTCGCACGCGGGTCGCCGTCCTTGTAGACACGGTGACCGAAGCCCATAATTTTTTCTTTGCGCTCGAATTTACCACGTACATATTCTTCAACACGGTCGACCGAGTCAATTTCATGAAGCATTTTCATAACCGCTTCGTTTGCACCACCGTGAAGCGGCCCTTTGAGTGCTCCCATCGCCGCCGTCACACCAGAATACATATCAGAAAGCGTCGCCACACAGACACGTGCCGTGAACGTCGAAGCGTTCAATTCATGGTCTGCATGAAGGATAAGTGCTTTGTCGATTGTCTTCTCTGCAACTTCACTTGGTTCTTCTCCATTCAACATGTATAAGAAGTTTGCTGCATAGGATAGACCTTCTTTTGGAGCGACAGGTTGCTCGCCTTTACGTAGACGTGCGAATGCCGTCACGATTGTAGCGACTTGAGCTTGAAGACGAATCGCTTTACGCATGTTTGCCTCGTCACTCATGTCTTCAGATTCTTCATCATATAGAGCAAGTTGTGAGAGCGCCGTACGAATCGTCGCCATTGCATTGGCTGATTTCGGTGCACGAGCTAACGTATCAATCACTTCTTCTGGCAACGTCGCTTCTTTCACGAGTGCCTCCGAAAGTGACTTTAGTTCTTCTGCATTTGGTAAGCGATCATTCCACAATAAAAATACAACTTCTTCAAATGTGGCATGGTCCGCTAAATCATCAATGGTATATCCTCCATAAGTCAATTGACCGTCAATAATTGAGCTGACTTTTGAGGCTGCTGCCACAATACCTTCTAACCCTTTTGTCGTTGACATTCATAACTCCCCCTCAGTCTTGTTTGAAAGTGGTCGACCGTAAAAACAGTCTTTGTATAGGGAATAAGGATACGGGACGGGCTTCTCCCCTGCTTTCACCCAGTCTCCGTTTACCCTGTCCTTTATATAGTATAAACAATTTATTGCAAAAAAGAAATGTAAGCGGCTTCAGTTGTCAGAAAATATCAAAACCATTTTTCAATGACTTGATACCCACCTAGAATCAAGGCTGCAATTCCAGCTCCAATCAACGGTCCAACAGGTACGCCTTTCATGAATCCGACCGCTAGAATCGTGCCTGCGAGAAGGGCCGTCGTGACGACCGGGTCGACGCGCATCAATTGCACGCCTTGCGCCGCTGCTAAGGCTACAAATATTCCTGAACCAAATGCAACGATTCCAACTGGACCACGAATACTATTCCACAATTCTTTAAAACCGATATCTCCGGTTGCAATCGGGACGAGTACGGCAATGGTAATAATCGTCACACCCCAATTGATTCCTTTCGATGCAAGTGTCGGAAATAATTGATCACCAAACCCTAATGCTTTGATGATGAGTAACGCACTGCTCGCGATAATAATTGACTGGTTTTGTGCAATGACACCAATTAGCACCAATAGAATTAAAAATAAATATGCACTCATACGTATTCCTTTCTTCGAACGGAAAAAGAACCGACCTTTGTAGAAGGCCGGTTCGATTGTCGTTCAATTATGCGTTATAGATTTTACCTGTGAGTGGGTCGATTGAAATCATCTGACCGTCACGAAGTGAAGTTGTGGCAGTATCCACACCTACGATGACTGGCTTACGGAGTGATGGTCCAACGATACCAGCGTGGCTCGTCAATCCGCCGTCTTCCGTGATAATTCCAGCCGCTTTTTCGATGGCAGGCATCATTTCTTTATCTGTGAATGGCGCGACGAGAATCATGCCGTCTTTTGCTTTCGCGTTTGCTTCTTCCGCATTTTTCGCGACAACGACTTCTCCAACGACACCGCGCTCACCGATTCCACGTCCGTCTGCGAGAGCATGACCGACGATGTGAACTTTCATCATGTTCGTCGTACCAGCTGTCGCTGCAGGAATACCAGCTGAGATGACAACGAGGTCACCGTCAGTGACGAATCCAGCGTGACGTGCTGCTTCTGATGCTTGAACCAACATTTCATCCGTGTTGTTTGGCATCGTCTCAGCAACGATTGGGTATACGCCCCAAACGAGGTTCAATTGACGAGCAACGCGCTCTGATTCAGTGACTGCGATGATGTTCGCTTCTGGACGGTATTTCGCCGTACGAGCAGCCGTGTATCCTGATTGTGTTGGCGTCAAGATCGCTTTGGCGTTCAAGTTGATTGCTGTGTGAGCAACCGCTTGTGAGATCGCATCCGTTACCGTATGCTCACTGCGCTTCTGACGATCTTTCAACAAGTTTTTGTAGTCGAGCATGCGCTCAGTGCGCTCTGCGATTGCAGCTTGCATTTGAACTGACTCGATTGGGTAGTCCCCTGCAGCTGTTTCACCAGAAAGCATGACTGCATCTGTTCCATCCAAGATCGCGTTTGCTACGTCAGATGCTTCCGCACGTGTCGGACGTGGGTTACGTTGCATCGAGTCGAGCATTTGCGTTGCAGTGATGACCGGCTTACCGAGGTCGTTACACTTCTTGATGAGTTCTTTTTGAACAGGTGTTACTTCTTCTGTCGGGATCTCGATACCGAGGTCACCACGAGCAACCATCAAGCCGTCAGAGATTGCCAAGATTTCTTCGATGTTATCCACACCTTCTTGGTTCTCGATTTTCGGGTAAATCTTGATGTGTGACGCGTTGTGTTTTTCAAGAAGTTGACGAATTTCTACCACGTCAGACGCACGACGTACGAACGATGCTGCGATGACGTCGATGTCTTGTGAGATACCGAACTCGATGTCCGAGATATCTTTGTCTGTGAGGGCAGGAAGGTTTACCTTGACGTTTGGCAAGTTAACACCTTTCTTCGTCTTGATGATTCCTTCGTTTTCGATTACACAACGGAGGTCGCGGTTCGGAAGTTTTTCAACGACACGGAGTCCGATGAGACCGTCGTCGAGCATGATATGTGAACCGACTTCTACATCATCGTAAAGACCTTCATACGTTACAGAGAAACGATCTTTCGTTCCGACGATTTCTTCACTTGAAACGATTGTGACTTCTTTCCCTTTTTCAAGAAGAGCTTTTCCATCTTCAAACGTATGTGTACGGATTTCTGGACCTTTCGTGTCAAGAAGGACTGTGACCACTTTCCCAGCTGCTTTCGCCGCTTCACGGATGTCACGGATACGTGCACCGTGCTCCTCATAGTCACCGTGTGAGAAGTTGAGACGGGCAACGTTCATTCCAGCTTCAATCATTTCAGGAAGACGCTTCTCAGAAGCCGGTCCAATCGTACATACAATTTTCGTTCTACGCATAATATAAAAACCTCCTAGGGGATATAGTGCAACTTACATACAGAAAACGGGGGGCCATAGACCTGATCCCGTCTCTGCAACTTCTAAAATCGTTTAGATCGACAATTGGTTGACGAGGTCAATCAATTGCATATCGATCGTGTGCTTGTTGTGGTCGAGCGCCTCATCGATATCAAGATCCATCATCTGGTTATTACGGATACCGACGACGCGGCCCGCTTTCCCTTCAAGAAGAATCTCGACAGCGTAAGCACCCATACGGCTGGCAAGTACACGGTCTGCAGCAGTTGGGGAACCACCACGTTGAATGTGTCCGAGAATCGTAACACGTGTTTCTGAGTTCGTTTTCTCAGCAATCAATTTGCCGATTTCTTCAGCACTTCCGGCACCTTCGGCAACGATGACGATTGAGTGCTTCTTACCGCGTGCAATCCCGTGGTTGATTCGTTCCACGATTGCGTTCAATTCTTCTGGACGTTCTGGGACAAGAATCGACTCCGCGCCACCAGCGAGACCAGAATAAAGTGCGATATCACCAGCATCGCGACCCATTACTTCAATCACATATGTGCGTTCATGAGATGAAGCTGTGTCGCGAATTTTGTCGATTGCGTCAAGCGCTGTATTGAGCGCTGTATCGAAACCGATTGTCGCATCCGTTCCCGGAATATCGTTATCAATCGTACCAGGAAGGCCGATTGTTGGGAATCCGAGTTCCGTCAATTTTTGAGCTCCGCGATAAGAGCCGTCTCCACCGATGACCACGAGGGCATCGATATTGAACTTCTTCAACTGTTCTACTGCTTTTGCACGTCCTTCTTCAGTTCTGAATTCAGGACAGCGTGCAGAGCGAAGGAACGTACCTCCACGTTGAATGATGTCGCCGACTGATCCAAGGTTTAATTCGACTAAATCACCTTCGATTAATCCTTGGTAGCCGTTATACACACCGTACACTTCAAGACCTTCGAAAATCGCTTTTCGGGTCACGGCACGGACAGCAGCGTTCATTCCAGGAGCGTCTCCTCCGCTCGTTAATACCGCAATACGTTTTAAATTCACGTCACTCACCTCTTATGTGTTTTAACGAAATCTGAAAATAAAATACCATGTCTGACCTTTGTTTTACAACACAAGTATGTGAAAAAAATGCATAGGGTATGTTACAAAGCAGTCACTTGATGAATGAATAACTCTATATTCAAAGCCATTGTTACCGTTTTCACTCACTAATTGTGCCAATTTGATGATATTTGGTCGCACGTCCTTGAATGAGCTGAGAAGTCGACAGATCGAGCAACTCGTTCATGTGCTGTAATAATACAGGTTTCAAGAGTGATGACTGTAATGACACATCGACATGCGCGCCTCCATACACTTCCCCTACAACTTCATCCACGATCCCTAGGTTGAACAAATCTTGTGCTGTAATTTTCATCGTTTCTGCTGCACGCTCTGCTTGTTTGGCATCTTTCCACAAAAGTGCCGCTGCACCTTCTGGCGAGATGACCGAGTACGTACTATTCTCAAGCATCAACAATCGGTCGCAAACACCAATCCCAAGCGCACCACCAGAACCGCCTTCTCCGATAACGACGGAAACGATTGGTACTTTCAACGTCGCCATTTCAAACAAGTTTCGAGCAATCGCTTCACTTTGACCTCTCTCTTCAGCGGCTTTTCCTGGATAAGCCCCTTTCGTGTCAATGAATGTCAAAATCGGACGGTTGAACTTCTCGGCTTGCTTCATGAAACGCAAAGCTTTTCGGTATCCTTCAGGATGAGGCATCCCAAAATTCCGCTTCATATTTTCTTTCGTATTCCGACCACGCTGATGCCCGATGATGGTAACCGGAACACCTTCGAATGTCGCAAGTCCCGATACGATTGCCGCATCATCATACCCGTGTCGATCGCCGTGGAGTTCCATGAAATCAGGGAACATATGATGGATGTAATCGAGTGTTGTCGGACGTTTCGGGTTTCGCGCCAATTGTACGCGGTCCCACGGTTTCATATTCCCATAAATATCTTTTTCTAATCGGTCGAGCTTCAACTCCAGGTGACGAATCTCACGTGATAGGTCAATCCCTTTCGTTTCGGCTGTCTCACGCAATTTGTTTAACTGTTCGGTCACTTCTTTGATTGGGTCAAACATGTCGAACACCCCCATCGTGTAATCCGATCATTTTCTTCAAGAACGAACGCATCTGTTCACGATGGATGACCGCATCCAATTGTCCAGACTCGAGTAAGAACTCTGCCGTCTGGAAGTTTTCCGGAAGTTTTTCCCGAATCGTCTGTTCGATGATTCGTCTTCCCGCAAATCCAATAAGCGCTCCAGGCTCTGCGACGTTTAAGTCGCCAAGCATCGCAAAACTTGCTGAAACCCCACCTGTCGTCGGATGTGTCAAATAGGCGATGTAGAGAAGTCCCGCCTCATCATGTTCTTTTAAAGCGATGGACGTGTTCGCCATCTGCATCAAACTGACCATCCCTTCTTGCATTCGTGCGCCACCTGACGCCGTGAATAAGACGACCGGAAGACGAAGTGATGTCGCTTGGCGAACAGCAGAGGCAATCGCTTCGCCTACGTAAGCACCCATCGACCCCATCCGGAATCGAGCATCCATCACGCAAACGACGAGTGGTAGTCCATCAATCGTCGCTTTTCCGCAAACGACCGCTTCTTCAATCCCGGTTCGTTCACGGTCTTTATTCAACTTTTCTTCGTAATCCGGAAAATCGAGCGGATTCGCTTTGACGGAAGGTCCCGCAAATCGTTCGAAAGAACCTTCATCGACGAGCATGTCGATTCGTTCCTGTGCATGAAGCGGAAAATGGTAGCCACAGTCACATACCTTATGGTTTTCGTTCAACTGTTTTGTATAATGCATATATTTACAAGATGGGCACTTCGTCATCAATCCCTGTGGAGCGTCAATTTTTGGTTCTCGTTGACGCAACGGCATATATCGTTTCGGTTTCTTGAAAAAAGCAGTCATCGCTTCCCCCTCGTTCATTCCGGCATCCCCATTCCACGCCACGTCTCGACAAAACGCTTACGTTCTTCGAGCGTATATAACTCCCCAACATCTAGTCCCTCAAAAAATCGGTTCACTTCGCTCCAAATCCTGATGAACAAGTCATTCTTCAACTGAAAAATGAGTTGCTGACGAAACGTTCGATCCTCTTCGATCACTGCCTCTAATTGAGCTAGTCGCTCCATCGTCGGCTCTACTTCCGAAAACGCCATTCGCTCTAACAGTCTAAGCATTTCGATGATATCGGTCGCTTTCGTCTGTTTCGTGACGATGAACTCCGACAAAATCTCGATGTAGCGATGTCGGTCTTGTTCACATAGGAAAGTACCCCCGCCGCGCCTTGTCTCGACGATACCTAAAAAACTCAATGCGCGTAACGCCTCACGAACGGAGGCACGACTAATAGCTAGCGTCTCCGCAAGTTCACGTTCGGATGGAAGTCGATCCCCCGGGACCAACGACGATTGGACAATTAATTTTCGTATCTTTGAAATATTTTCGTGAAATGTGGATGCGTGTTTTTCATGCATCTGACCGTTCAACTCCCTTATTTGGATCACTTATCAATCTTAAGTGGTCAGACCAATTAGTGCAATTATATCATCATTTAGGACTTGGTACTAGTTTCTGGACCAACCATTTTCATATTGACTCGTTTTAAGACAACATTCTCTTCTCCGAATCGCCTCTTCGCCTCTGACACATATTCCTCGTTCGGGTTGATTGCAAAAGCGGATGCCAGTTGTTTCACTTCTTTTGAATCCGTGAACCGACAAACGACCGGAACGTCACCCTGTGCACGCTGAATCCAATCTTCTAGTTCAGAGAATCGATCTAACGTGAGCCTTACGAACAAAGCTTGACCATGTAATGGGCGCACACGTTCGACAATCAATTGTTTACGTCCATCCCGTTCGTTCGAATGAACTTCAAGCAACAAAATGTTACCCACGTAGAGGGAGCGACTGAACTGGGCAAAGGTTCTTGGAAAGACGACGACTTCTTCTTGCGTCACCCCATCGTCTACCATCATGACACCCATCCGCTCTTGCTTTTTCGTCATAAACGTACGCACGTCATCCACATACACGACTAGATACCCGTTCGTCCCGTGCAGAACGTCTTCAATCGTGGAGGGCTCAATTCCCACGTGCGGAATCGTCGTAAGCGGCGAGTGCACAACCCATGTTCCGAGTGCTTCCCGCTCTTCTTCAGACCAGTTTGGTTCTTTCGCTTTTTTCTGCTTAAGCCCGAGTGATGATAGTTCATCTGGTAAGAAGTGCGTACCGGCCTCTTCACGTAAACGTTCGACTGCTTCAAACGCACTCGTCCGATCACCGTGATACATTCGGTCAAGCGCTCCAGCTCCTAGCAAACGTCTCAACTTGAGTTGATCTTTACTCTTCCATTCCATCGCTTCTTGAAGAGTCCGGACGTCTTTTAGCTGTCCATTCAGCTCGATGAGTCGTTCTACGTCTCGTTTCGTCAGTCCTTGAATCGCTTTAAGCCCAAGACGGACGCCAGGACCTTCAAGTATCGCATCGGCATGACCGTGCAATACGTCTGGCGGATACACAGGGATTTTGTCTTTACGCAATAGTCTCACGAGTTGACTTGTCTTCTCCGACGTCACGACATGGAAAACACGTGGATAATGCGCTTTGACGTAAGCCAATCGATAACTGATCAAACTGTAGGCGACCGCATGGGAACGGTTAAACCCATATCCTGCAAACTTTTCAATCCAAGAGAAGATTTGTGACAAGACATCTCGGTTCTTTCCTTCAGATTGACGTAAAAACCGCTCTCGTTCTCGTTCAATCGTACCGGTATCTTTTTTGGCAATCGCTCGTCTGATTAAATCCGCCTCGGCAAATGAATATCCACCGAGTTTTCGAAGAAGGCGCATGACCTGTTCTTGATAGACGAGCACGCCATACGTCGATTTCATGATTTCTTCGACGTCCGGGTGAATCGGTTGATATGGCATACCATGTTTTCGTTTTGCATACGTTTCAATGAACTGCATCGGTCCTGGTCGATAGAGCGACATCGTCACGACAATATCCTCAAACTCCGTCGGTTTGACTTGACGCAACGCCTGTTTCATACCCGACGACTCAAACTGGAAGATCCCGTCCGTCTCTCCTCTTGCTAACAATCGGTACGTCCGGGCATCATGTAAGGGAATGGTTTTTAAGGAGAACATCGCGTCACTCTCACGGACCAATTCCTCCATTTGACGAAGGCGAGTCAAGTTTCGGAGCCCGAGCAAATCAATTTTCAGTAGCCCGATTCCTTCCAAATCCTTCATATTATATTGGGTCACATGATCCTCGAGTTCGGGTTGAAGTGGAGTCACGTCTTCAATCGGTTGACGACTGAGTACAACCCCAGCGGCGTGTATGGATGATTGACGTGGCAACCCTTCTAGCTGTTTCGCAATCCGAATCAACTGTTGACGCTTCTGGCTACCTGCGAACCATTTCATCTGTTTTGGATTCGCCATCAATTCGTCCAACCCACCTGATTTCACTTGTTTACTTGCAGCCTGCCCCTCTTCTAACGTCATGCCGAGCGCCCTCGCGACGTCACGGATGGCTGCCTTTGCCCCAAAGGTTGCGAGTGTACCAATTTGCGCCGCATGAGTCTCCCCATATTTCGATAGCACGTATGAAACGACTTCTTCCCGACGCTCATCTTCAAAATCTAAGTCAATATCCGGCATCGAGACGCGTTCCGGATTGAGGAACCGTTCAAATAGGAGACCATAGCGAACTGGGTCGACTTCTGTAATGTGCAGTGCAAAACTGATGAGCGAGCCGGCCGCCGACCCCCGACCTGGACCGACCTCGATCCCGGACTCACGGGCGAATCGGATGATATCTTCGACAATCAGAAAATACGAAGAAAACCCGGTCTTGGCAATGACGTCAAGCTCAAACTTCGCTCGTCCGATATACGGTTCTTTCATCAATTCCATCGCTTTTAACCGTTCACCGACGAGCTGCTTCAACTTTTGATCAGCGTCCGGTAACTCTGGAATCGCGCCTTCCGCTTGTGGAAGTTGCTCGAGTTGAATCAGTTCTTCAAATCGCCCAAGCTCGCCCAATTCTTCTGAAGTGAACCAGTCGTTCATCTCGCTTGGTAGCCGGACATGCAGACCTTTTTGACGTACATCCTCCTCTGACATCACTTCGCCTTCTCGAATGGCAGAGATTGCCCGGAAACCCTCCACATCTTCAGGTCGCATATATCTCGTTTCAGGGACCGGAATCAGTTGGACGGCGAGTTCTTCTTTCATCATGCGAAGTTGCTTTAACAGTTGTACCTGTTCTGTCGTCTGCGGTGCCGGGAGACCGAGCCATAGTCTGTTCTCGTCTACAAAAGACAGCAGTTGATGATAAAGACGACGTCGATGGACCGGGTCGCTCGCTTTCCAGTTTTCCGGTAGGACAATGAGTGGCATCGTCGTGCGTTCATCGATCCCGCCTTTCTTGATGATTCGATATTGCTCTTGTAGTTCTGCTTCGTTCGATGCATACGCAAGTACCGAAACATCGAGCCCGTCTAGTCGAAGGACGGTTCTCAGTCCGATGAGCGGCTTCACCCCATAGCGTTTGCAGTAGGATAGAAACGATGGAACACCATAAAAGGCATCGTCTGCGATGGCGACCGCGCGACTCCCCCGCTCTGTCATCTGCATCACATATTGTTCTAGTCGAATCGTGCTTTGTAGTAAGCTATAAGCAGTTCTGACATTAAGATGAATCATCTTCGTCCTCCTCTCTATTTAATGGAATTGTCAAACTCAATTCTCCACTTCTCTGATACAATAATTATAGACAAAACTCACGACAAAAGGGGGCAAAAGCGTATGATTATCAATCGGGGACAAATTGCGCGCGATAAGTTAGAAAAATTACAGAACGGTCAAACCGTCTTTGCGGACAGTCCTGAAATCATCGACCGACTTCGAAAGTATATTGCAGAATATCAACTCGATGTCGTCGAAGATGTGACCGACCGCGGCACGTGGTTTATCCCACAAGAAAACGGAGACAAATGAAGAGAGCTGACCGCGGTCAGCTCTCTTCATTTTCTTCAAACGTGAACTCTCCTGCCACTTCATTCAGAGCAGCAATGACGTCATCCATTTCATCCCACGTATCAATCGTGGCACCTGACGCCATCGGATGACCACCACCACGGTAACGCTTCGCCACTTCATTGATGACAGGTCCTTTCGACCGAATCCGGACACGAATCTCTTCTTTGTTTTCGACAAACATGACCCAACATTTCAATCCTTCGAGGCCAGAGAAGCTATTGACGAGTTGCGATGCCGCTTCCGGGGACGCATGGAACGTCCGGAGCACATCTTTATCAATCTTCACATACCCGACGCCTTCTTCTGTGACATTGACGTGCTGTAACACGTACCCTTGTAACTGTAGCGTCGCTAAGTTGGTCTTATACATGTGTCGGTACAGTTTGTTCGTATCGATGCCTTTGTCAATCAATCTCGAAGCAATCTCAAACGTACGTGCCGTGGCATTACGGAACTGGAAGCGCCCCGTGTCACCTACGATACCGGCATATAATAAGAAGGCCGCTTCTTGATCGATCGGATAATCCCAAATGTTCGCCAACTCCACAATCATTTCGGACGTCGAACTGACCGTGGTGTCCACGATTTGTGTCATCGCATACGGGTCTTCATCAGGGTGATGATCGATTTTAATGATTGTTTTTCCTTTTAACGCATATGGTCCATCGATTCGTTCCTGATTCGCTGTATCTAGAATCAAAACGAGCGCATCCTTATACATTTCTTCCTCAACGTGTTCCATCTTTCCTAAAAATTCAAGGTCGGGCACCATACCACCGACTACATAAATCTTTTTATCCGGATGAACCGACTTTAAAATACGTTGGAGTCCGAGCTGGCTCCCCAATGCATCGGGGTCTGGTCTGACATGTCGATGAATAAAAATGGTGTCAGCCGCCTCGATTTCTGTTTTGATTGAATCCGCTTTCGCCCATGCCCACATGATGATTCCTCACTTTCCTACACACTATTATGGTATGATGATAACAGATTACGAGAAAGAAAGGGGTTCCTTCACTTGCAACTTGTCATGATTGGACTCATTTTGTTCGCGCTCGGAGCGTACCTTGTCTTCAAGCGTCGTGCTTTTTTGACAAAGAGGCCAAACCGTAAAGCCTTGTTCAATACACAAGCTTTAATCTGGTTAAGTTTATTCCTCGCGCTATTCGCCGCGAACCAAATGGTTGGTGGATTCGGTTTGAATTCATCGGTCGGTTGGATTGTCAGTATCGTCATGTTGGTCGTCGGCTTAGGCAATGCGGTCGTTGGATTTATCCGTTACCGGAAAATCTATCCGCTCGCCGCAGAAGAACCGACGAATACGCCTTCATAAAAAGAGAGCACCCGCTACTCGTGTAGCCGGTGCTCTTTTAAGTTACCGATCAATCAACTGTGCCGTGACAAGCGCCTTGGCGACAAGTTGTGTACCTTGTGTCATCTCCACATCAACTTTCCCGAACTTCCGCCCAAGATCGAAGACGTTTGCCGACACTCGAATCTGACTCTCAATCTGAATCGGTTTCATGAAATAGACGGTAATGTTCTCGACCACCAAATCCCCTTTTTTCATATGACGCAGACTGCGTGTCGCCCCTTCGACTAACAAAGTCGTCAACACACCTGATGACGCGGTCCCCATATGGCTCGTCATTTGCGGAGCAACCTCGACAGTAAACGCCGTACCGTTCGACGTGGGATCTTCTTTCAATTGGTTCGTGATCATGTTGTCGAACGTTTCACCGACTTGCGGCTGACGATTCGCAAGCTGCAACGCCTTCAACACATCTTGACGACTGATGATTCCGAGCAAGCGACCATAGTTATCGACGACAGGGAGCATCTCAATCCCTTCCCATACCATCTGGTGCGCAGCGTTGGTCACGCTCGTCTGGACGCCGACAGTAATCGGGCTCTTTGTCATGACTTTCTCGATATCATAGTCGTGCGATTTGTCGATGACATCTTTCGCAGTGATCACCCCGACCACCTTCATCTGCTCATCGATGACCGGATAACGATTATGCTTCGTCCGCTCATTCAATTCGTGCCAACGTTTCACCGTGTCATCCGATTTCAAATAAAACGTGTCGTGAAGCGGAATGACGATGTCTGAGACAAGAAGAATCTCTTTCTTGATGAGTCGATCATAAATAGCCCGGTTAATCATCGTTGCGACGGTAAAGCTGTCGTAAGAAGTCGAGATGACGGGCATATCATACTTATCCGCCATTCGTTTCACTTCATCCGTCGTATCAAATCCCCCTGTGATCAACACGGCCCCGCCGGACTGCAAGACGAGTTCATGCGCCTTCTCCCGGTTTCCGATGATGACGAGTGAATCGACATCGATATAACGCATCATCGCTTCCAATTTCATGGCTCCGATGACAAATTTAGATAATGTCTTATGCAAACCATTTCGTCCACCCAACACTTGTCCATCGACAATATTGACGACTTCGGCAAATGTCAGCTTCTCAATATTCTCTTTTTGTTTACGCTTGATCCGAATCGTCCCTACACGTTCGATGGTAGAGACAAAGCCCAGGTTCTCAGCTTCTTTGATGGCCCGATAAGCCGTACCTTCTGATACAGCTAACTCTTTGGCGATTTGGCGGACCGAAATTTTTGACCCAACATCGAGTGACTCGATATGTGCTATGATCTGTTCATGTTTTGTGGTCATACGCGGAGTCCCTTCTCTCAATACATTTTCTACTCTTTCTAGTATACTGTATCAGTCAAACTTGTTCAAACTGTACTAATCAAATTGCAACATTTCCTTTCTGTTTTCGAAACAGCTATAATAGACGAGTAGTCAACGTAAGAGTGAGAAGGGAAGGGATTCATCTTGAATCAACGCACCAATCAAATTGCACAATCTTTAGCGACGAAAGGATTAGACGCAGCATTCGTCACGTCAAAGGCATCTGTATTTTACTTCTCGGGAGTATACGCAGAAGCACACGAGCGGCTGATTGCCATCCTCGTCCTAAAGAATGGGACAACTGCCATCATTTGTCCCGCCCTTGAAAAAGGAATTGTCGAAGCGAGTGACTGGACAGGTGAAATCGTGACGTACATGGACCACGAGAATCCGTGGGATAAAATCGTCAAGTTGTTCCTCGATAACCAAATCGTTCCTGAGCGTATCGGGATTGAAGGCGAGCATTTGACATTCAATCGTGTCGAGCAACTCCGCGCTGGTTTTGCCGGATTGTCGATTATCGATTTGACAGACGAACTCCAAACGTTACGCATGATCAAATCACCGGATGAAGTACGTACAATGAAACGCGCCGCTGAACTTGCAGACATGGCAATCGAAGCAGGAATTCGTTCACTCCGTGAGGGCGTGACCGAGCTCGAAGTCATCGCGGACATCGAATATGCGATGAAACAACAAGGCGTTCGTGAAATGTCATTCGACACACTCGTATTGTTCGGTGAAAACAGCGCTGACCCTCACGGTGTACCAGGCAACAACCGTTTGAAGAAAGGCGATTTCGCCTTGTTCGACCTCGGTGTCGTCTGGCAAGGGTATTGCTCGGATATCACTCGAACGGTCGTCTTCGGTGAAGCGAGTACGAAACAACGTGAAATTTACGAAACAGTATTACAAGCAGAAGAAGCAGCGATCGAGATGGCGAATGTCGGTACGACGCTCGGAGCGATCGATATCGCAGCCCGTCAAGTCATCACGTCTGCTGGATACGGTGAGTACTTCACGCACCGTATCGGTCATGGAATCGGAATCGAAGTTCATGAACATCCATCGATGGCGGCGAACAATGATATGACAGCTCAAGTCGGCATGACGTTTACCGTCGAACCAGGTATTTATCTACCGGGTGTCGGCGGGGTCCGTATCGAAGATGACCTCGTCATGACGGAGAGCGGTCCGATTGCATTGACGAGTTATCCGAAAACACTTCAAGAGATCGTATAAGAAAAAGGTGGGGTCCAAGGACCTCACCTTTTTACGCATTCCTCAATAGAACAATCGGAACATGACATCGCGTTGCGGAACTTCATAACGTTCCATTTTCTCTAGAAATATTCGTTTGTCATAAGGGACAGCCCGCAGATCAATCTGCATCCCCTTATCCCCGCCTGACAAAATCGCGAACCGCGCAAGTTCATCTCGTGCGACACCGAGCGCACCAGGATTGACGTACCGCTTCTTCTCGTCTTCGAATAGGTGAACCGGGTGGTGATGCCCAAATAAGATGATATCCCCATCGTACTCTCCATACAACCGTTGCATGTTTTCAAGTGTCGGTTCGAGAATGTCATGGAACGGTTCATCAACGATGGTGGCTTGACGCTTTTCGCTCGGGATATGGTAGTGGATACCGAACGCTTTCTGACTAGCCATCTCACTCGTAATCGTTCGTGGAAGAGACTCAAGAACATCCACATATCTAGAATCGAGATGACGTGCGACCCATTCGTGATGCGGTCGCGTATGCGCGTAGCTTTCTGGGTGACCATGTCCGGATAGGAGCGAGACGACCGCTTCATCGTGATTACCGGAAATCATGTGTGCCCCGCGGTCAATCAATCGCTCCATGACCGCGTTTGAGTCTGGCCCCATCGCAATCATGTCACCAAGTGACCAGATCATGTCGACCTGTTCTGTATCTAACGCATGAAGGACTGCCTCTAGCGCCTCTAGATTTCCGTGAACGTCAGTCACAACGCCAATCTTCATCGCTCTCCCCCTCACTTTCGATACTGATGGACAACGTTGACCCCGCCGGTCACATCGATGACGGCGCCCGTAATCATATCTGATTCCTCATGTAATAGGAAGGAAATGAGTCGTGCGATATCCTCTCCAGTTCCGTGTCGTCCGACTGGAGTCCCTTCATCGATTTCCGCTTCCTCGATACGCATCTCTTTTTGAGATCCGACGATGTTTCCTGGATTGACCATATTTGCCGTAATCCCAAAAGGCGCTTCCTCAAGAGCGACCGATTTCGTCAAACTGACGAGTGCCGTTTTTGCTGCTGCAAATGCTGAACGGTGAATCCATCCGGGAGCTGATGCACTTTCCGGAAACCCGTATGAGATGATGCGCCCGAAACGATTCGAGCGCATCGAAGGAATCGCGCGACGCATCAACCAAAACGAGGCGGACAGGTTACCTGTCACCACTTCATCCCACTCTTCATCTGTCAATTCAACAAGCGGTTTCCGTTCAAAAATGTATGGACCCGCATTTAAAATCAAAGCATCCGGTTCACCAAACCGCTCGACCGCTTCCTCATAGGCCGAGAGCAGCTGTTTGCGATCCGTCAACCCTGCCTCGATCATATGTATCCGCTCATGTTCCCAATCAATCGGATTCCGCTGTAAAATACTGACGTGCCATCCATCTTGCAAAAGACGCTCTGTCACGACACGGCCAATCCCTTTCGCACCAGAAGTAATCATTACATGTTTCATCGTCCAACCTCCTCCGCCTTATTTTACCCGTTCTTTCACGTGAATTCCAAACTTGGACATGTCGTGAACAATTCCATGAAAAAATTCACTCCTTTTCATGACGAAAAAGCGTGAAATTCGAAAGAAGTGGTATACTATATATGTAAGCCGAACGTATATTTCGAGCGAAAGGTTGGGATTTACATGGCAATTGTATACAAACACATTCTATCTGCCGTTGACGGCTCTAAAGAGGCGGAACGTGCATTCGAAACTGCAATCGATGTCGCTATTCGTAACGAAGGGAAACTGTATGTAGGTCACGTGATTGACACGCGTACATTTGCGACAGTTGAAGCCTACGATCGGACGATTACGGAACGCGCAGAAACGTATGCCAAAGAGTTACTCGAAGACTATGTGAACCGCGCGAAAGAACGTGGCGTGAAAGAAGTCGAGACCGTGATCGAATACGGTTCTCCAAAAGTGACAATCGCTAAAAAGATTGCTCCTAACCATGATATTGATCTTATTATTTGTGGCGCGACTGGGTTGAACGCTGTCGAACGCTTCTTTATCGGAAGTGTTTCAGAAAGCATCGTCCGCTATGCGAAGTGCGACGTGCTCATCGTCCGTCAATAATCATTTATTCTCGAAAAAGGGGTCTTGCGCAATCGCAAGACCCCTTTCTTTATTACAACACCTTGACCGTAACCGTTTTACGACCGAATTGAATCGCCGCACTGTGCGAATACATTAAGATGTCGATTTTATTTCCTTTGATGGCGCCGCCAGTATCTGCAGCCGTATACGTTCCTAACAATTTGCTTCCTACGTATACTTGAACTTTCGTTCCAAGTGGAATGACACGCGGGTCGACCGCAATCACATTACGTTTTTGTTTACGAACGTCCCAACCAAGAGCCGTCTTTCCTGAACAACCTTTGCAATAAGGTGTATACGCCGACGCTTTCATCGTGTACGTTTTGCCCACAGACTGTTTCTTCGCTCCTGTTGTCGTGACATAACTTGTCGCAACCCATGCTTTTTTCTTATTATAATAAACTTGTGTCCAGGCTCCTTTTGAACCTAAACGTTGCAATTTTTGACCTTTGTTTAACTTACCTAAAATTTTTGTACCCATTCGTGCATCTGAACGGATATTTAAATCGTTCACTTTACTGACGACATAAACTTTATTTGAAGAGGCAGCTTGCACTTGCGATTGTGGCAGGAAAAGCGTTGAAACTAAAATCGTAATTAGCATCATCCATCCTAACTTTTTAAGCATGCAATCGTTCCTCCCTTAGTTCAAATCGTGTCATCGATGATTTGTACATCGAATGTTTCGTCCAGATAACTATATGATGAAATATGTAGCAGTGCCGTTACACTTACAGTTCATTTGAATGTCACGAACGTTACAACTTGATGTCAAAACAACCGATTATTTGCTTTAAATTGCACCTTTGAAACGAAGTAGAGATATTTATATAAATACTCATCCAATATATGGTTCTTTCATGACTCAAATGTTACAAAATGATATAAAACATGCAGCTAATGTTACAAAGCGAAAAATCATTTGTCCCATTCATTCTCTAGCACGTTAGGAAAAAAGGCTCAAAAAAACCCACGTTACGCAAAGTAACGTGGGTTTGAGTGATTCTTATGCGTGCTCTTCAACGAGGTTTGCAATGCGAACCGTATCGCGCGCGATGACCAATTCTTCGTTCGTCGGGATGATGATGACCTTAACTGGTGAGTGTGGGTAGTTGATGAACAACTCTTTGCCTCGTGCACCATTGTTAAGTGAAGGATCCCAGTAGACGCCCATGAATTCGAGACCACGGAGGATACGCTCACGGATGACATCCGAGTTTTCACCGACACCCGCCGTGAAGATGATGGCGTCGACACCATTCATTTCAGCGGCATATTGACCGATGTAACCGTGAATACGGTTTGAGAAGATTTTGAGAGATACTTCTGCACGGTGGTTTCCTTCTGCAGCCGCTTGCTCGATGTCACGTAAGTCACTTGAAATACCAGAGAGACCGTAAACACCAGACTCTTTGTTCATGACGTTCAAGACGTCTTCAGCAGACTTCCCTGTTTTTTGCATCAAAAATGGGATAAGGGCTGGGTCAAGCGAACCTGAGCGAGTTCCCATCGTAATTCCTTCAAGCGGTGTGAAGCCCATTGTTGTATCGATCGAACGACCACCTGCAACGGCTGCGATTGACGCACCGCTACCGAGGTGACATGAGATTAAACGCAAGTCTTCGAGCGGACGACCGAGAAGTTCTGCTGCACGTTGTGTCACATACTTGTGGCTCGTCCCGTGGAAACCATATTTACGTACACCGTGCTCTGTATAGTATTCATACGGAAGACTGTACAAGAAGTTCTCTTCTGGCATCGATTGGTGGAATGCCGTGTCGAATACCGCAACTTGTGGAACGTTTGGCAAGATTGCTTGGAAAGCACGAATCCCAGTCAAGTTTGGTGGGATGTGAAGTGGTCCGAGCTCTGTGAAAGACTCGATGTTCTTCATGACTTCGTCATCGATCACAACCGAATCCGCATACAACTCTTTCCCGTGTAACACACGGTGACCTACGCCAGAAATCTCATCGAACGATTGAATGATATCAAGTTCGATCAGTTTCTCTAACGTCAATTCAACCGCTTCTTTGTGCGTGTGAAGTGGTGTGACCACGTTGAACTTCTGTCCTTCACCGTACTTGATTGTAAAAATTGCATCTTCTTTCCCTACACGCTCAACCAATCCAACTGCGAGCAACTCTTCCGTTGGCATCTCGAGTAACTGGAACTTGAGCGATGAACTACCAGCATTGACTGCCATAATTTTCGTCATGTCATACACCTCTTACCTTTCGTTTTAAACGCGTTTCTTTATCTGTTCAATTTAAAACTGATAACTGTATCATAATGAAGATACTTGATTTTGAATACCTTTTTCAAGTATTTTGTCTATTATTTTTGCGTTGTTTTGAACCAATCATCAATCTGTTTCACTACATTGGCAACAGCTCGAACGTCTGTGAACGACGGAAGCTCAACGAATAAGGCTTGTTTCGGGCGTGTGACGCCTTCCCCTACTTTTTGTAGAAGCAACAAACTTTTTGCATAGCGTTCATCTTTGAACATCGTCGTCGGAAGTTGGATCACACCTTTGACAACCGCTTCACGGTCCATCCATTGTTTTAATTTCCCTTCATCATCTTGTTCAAACAAATTGTTCGGAATGACGAACAATCCGTGTCCACCTGGTTTCGTATGGCGGATCGCTTGTTCCATCATCAAGAAATGAGAATAGGCATGCCCTTCATTACGTTTCATGTCGTATTCGACCGCGACTTCATCATTTGGGTAGTAACCGATCGGTAAATCCGCAAGTGACAAATCACTCGGTTCGACAAACAACGGGGCGAGCGCGTCTTGATGGAAGTATGAAACCGGCTCTCCTAATAAATTGCTGATCGAATAAGAGAGACGAAGCAACAATTCATCGACTTCGACCGCTTGTGCCGTTGCTTCTTTCAATTGCGAGAGGACCGCATGTGTCAATGTGCCTGTTCCGCTCCCAAGATCGAGAATCGTCGCACCATCTTTAAGGAGCTTCGTTGCAAAGTAGCCCATGAACAAACTGACCGCATCCGGAGTCGGTTGGTTGTTCGGTGGGAGTTGCGTCGTTTCTTCAAGCACGAGTAGACTGACAGCTTTCCGCACGTCATCCATCTTCTCATTTTCGATGTCGACATGGTCAAACACTTGTACTAGTGCCTCAATCGGTAATACATCAAGGTCGTTGACAAGTTTTTTCGCTTCTTTCTTCCAATCACGATACAGTTGTTCAAAACGTTCCATTTTCGTTCATCCTTTCCATACAAAACCGGCCCCCCATAAGAGGACCGGTCGGTTCACGTACTAGTGTAAGCTATTTTAATCAATTTCGCCAAACGAATCAATTCGCTTGTTCGAATGCCTGAAGCGCTGCTTCGAAATCGACTTCGTCCGTCATTTCATCCATATATTGAACGTACTGGACGACACCGTTTGAATCGACGACGAACACAGAACGAGCGAGAAGACGCATTTCTTCAATTAATACGCCGTACGCTTTCGCAAATGATAGATCACGGTGATCAGAGAGTGTGACCACGTTGTCTAGACCTGAAGCCGAGCACCAACGACGTTGTGCGAATGGGAGGTCGTTCGACACAGTCAAGACCGTTCCGCCAAGTGATGATGCTTTCTCATTGAATTCACGCGTTTGTGCGTCACATACGCCTGTATCAATTGAAGGAATGACACTGATTAATTTTTTCCCCGGATAACTTGCTAATGTCACTTCTTCTAAAGCTGTCGTCAACACTTGGAAGTCAGGAGCTTGGTCTCCCACTTTTACTGGATTTCCTTGTAATGTCACGTTGTTCCCTTTAAATGTTGGCATGAACTCATCCCCTTTGTTGTAGTTACCTTCTCATCATATCGATGAAATTGAGCCTTTGACAAACTTCCTGCTTTTGGCTCTGTTTCAGTTTTCCCTATATTGGTTGAAGGAAACACGTTATAATAAAGGGGACACCATTGACAAAGGGGATGACTCAGATGAGAAATAACGTCTATTTGTACCATCGTAACGTCAACGAATTCACGAAAGAAGTGAAAAAGCTAAAAGAAATCGGGGAAAAACACGGGTTTAACATCGTCAATCAACCAGAAGATGCGAATATTATCGCTGCGGTTGGTGGAGACGGTGCCTTTTTACAGGCTGTTCGCTATACAGGTTTTCGTCAGGATGCTATCTACGTCGGATTCGGCCGCGGATTGAACGAGTTTTATTGTGACTTTGACATACATAAACTCGATGAAGTCGACCGCCTCTTCTCTGACAACTCGACGCGAATCGAAGAAGGTCTCGAAGTACGCAAATATCCACTTCTCTCCGCATCGATCAACGAATCGACACCGCTTCTTTGTTTAAATGAAGCTTCCATTAAATCGAGTATCATCAAATCACTCGCGATCGAGGTCTATATCGACGACTTGCACTTTGAGACATTCCGTGGGGACGGAATGGTCGTGTCGACTCCGACCGGTTCGACTGCTTATAACAAATCGTTGAGCGGCGCGGTCGTCGACCCACTCATCCCATGTATGCAAGTCAGCGAGATCGCTTCGGTCAACAACAACCGTTATCGTACCCTCGGCTCATCGTTTATCGTCCACGAATCGCGCAAGTTATCGCTTCGCATCGTCGAGGACGGAAACGATTACCCGATCATCGGTATGGATAACGAAGCACTCAGCTTGAAGTACACTGATCGGATTGACATCGAACTTTCTGATAAAGTCATCAAGACCGTCAAACTTCGGACGAACTCGTTCTGGCATAAAGTACAACGTTCATTCTTCTAATCAAGAAGAGGAGCCGGTTGACCCTAATTGGGATCAATCGGCTCCTCTTTAGTTTACGATGTGACGACTTCCGCCTCATATACCGGTTTTCCTTCGACGACCGTCATGACTAGACGATTATGAAGGATGTCCTCTCCTTGTAGTCGGAAGAAGTCCTCGTCCCACACGGTGAAGTTCGCGTTGTAACTTTGAATTAACAACCCGTTTCTTCCGTGTGTACCCGTGGCGACATGAGGTGAATACGTAAAGCTACGAAGCGCCTCATACATCGATAGACGCTCACTCGGATTTAACGTGCTCGAACCCTTAAACGACTGTCTTGCTACCGCTCCGAACAACCCTTTCCGAACATCAACGGATGAAATCGGGGCATCACTTCCCCCAAGCAATAACGCTCCCGTATCAAGAAGCGACTTGAAGCGATACACATCATGGACGCGTTCATTCCCTAACCGTTCAAACAACATATCTAAATCGTCAGAAAGGAAGACTGGTTGCGCATCGATCAGAACAGGCAGGGATTTGATGCGCTTGATTAAGGAATCATTCAACAAGGAAGCGTGGATAATTCGGTCACGCGTTCCTTTTTTAGCTGGATATTTCTCAAGCAGACTGACAAACTGTTCGACGGCTGCATCCCCAATCACGTGAGCCGCGACGTTCATCCCGTACGTACGTGCCTTTTTCACAAGTGCCTCTAGATGATCCGGTCGATGTACTTCGATACCACGCTGAGCCCGGTCATCGTCATACGGTGCTGAGAGCAGCGCTGTCCGTCCCCCGAACGAGCCGTCTACGAACAGTTTCATCGCCCCAAAGTCAAATCGTTTTCGTTTTGTCATCGCATCATGCTGAATGACACGGTCCACGACTTGTTCATGAACGAGAAGATGCGCTTGGAACGGCAATTCATCTAGCACGTCCTCATACGCTTGAATCGTCTCTAACGGGTCACCATGATAAAATAAGTCCTCGGTGTGGGCACCAACGATCCCGTGTGCGAACAACGAATCGATGGCACGTCGGAGTGAGGCAACATTTTTCTTTCGATTCCCACTCAGTTCTTTATATAAAAGGTCGAGCGCGGCATCATACAGGACACCATTCAACTTCCCTTCCTCGTCCCGACCAAGCTTCCCGCCTTCGATGACCGTGTGATGAATCAAACCGAGGCGCTCGAGTCCTTTCGAGTTCACGACCGCCACATGACGGCAGACACGCTTCAAGACGACGGGACGATCCGAGATGACTTCATCAATCATGTCTCGTGTCGGCATTTCACCGAGTAATCGATCATCAAATCCTTCTGCGACCACCCATTCGTCATCGGACCCTTGTTGTTTCATCGTCTCAAGTAATTCTCGAAGGTTGGTCGCCTCGCTTGCATCGACACGGTCTAGCGCTTCTCCGTAACCGACAAGATGAATGTGCGAGTCTGTGAAGGCAGGATAGACACTCTTTCCTTCCAAGTTCACAATCTCTTCTATCCGACCGGCGTATGTACGACGGAGATGACCCTCTTCGCCCATTTTTAAGATACGTCCATGCTCCACGAACATGGCCCGCATCATTTCACCCGGTTTATTCAACGTATAGATGTTTCCATTAACCCATAACGTACCCATCTGACGATTCCTCCTTGATTGAAAAAAGATTGACGTCTACGTTTTTCCCGTTTCCGTCAATCTTCATGCATCGTTTATTTTTTTAGCAGTTCTTGCTGTTCTAACCCTTGATCGACGCGTCGACGAATCTCATGCGCGCCATCTTCTTCGAAGCGGCCGAGCACACGCTCACCGATTTCAACGGCAGTACCATACTCCCCGTGTAGAAACTTGTTCTCTGCAAGCGTCAAAGCGATGTGTACTTCGTTGTCACGACGACGGAATCGGTTGGCGTATTGTAACAACTGTTCAGCATACGTCACTTGACGAATCAGCGCATGGACACGGTCGCGGAAGTGATCCATCATTTCTTCTACATCATGACTGAGTCCGACGATATAAGTCATATTGAATGGCGCTTTATCGAACTGTTCATCTAGAGACTGGACGCCTTTTTGAAGTTGACGTAAGTCGTTGGATAAATCGTTCGGGACGACAGGCATCGCGCTTTTCGCAAGAAGACGGCGGTGCGCAGACAATTCTTTCTTCCACGTTTCGAGCTTATGTCGTACTTCGAGTTCTTCTTTTCGTAACGAATTCGTGTCCTCGACGAATCGCTCATGCATGGCATTGAATTGATCGAGCGAACGTTTCGCTTCTTGGACTTTCGATTTAATCATGCTATACGGCAACATTTGGGCGACAAGCGCTTGCTCGATATCGAGTACATTCGCCGTGAGCGTCGTCCGTTCGCGCTCTAACTGCTCAAACTCCTCGCCGACGCGAGCGTTGATCTCATAGTTACTGACGAGTCGAGACATTTCTGTTTGCAGGTTGCTCATGATTTCGGAAGACTGACGTTCGCGCTCCTGAATCGTCGCAAATTCTTTCTTCACATATTGACGTGCATCGACTTCCGTTCGGAACGCTTCAAACAGCTGGTCGATATCGGAACTCAACTGTTGCATGTCCTCTTCGAAATGATCAAATTCCAATCGTTCGATGCGAGCCATCAGTTCCTCACGACGTTCTTCCGCTTGATCGATTTCTTCCATTAATCCGAGTGGTTCGAGCGCATACCCGTCCATCTGCATTTCTTTATGTCCAGCCCGTAACTGTTGAAGTTGTTGTTTCAACTCCACTTGGACCGTACGTACGAATTGCGGAATGATTCGAATCAATTCACGGATATGACCGACTTGGTCCGATAAGGCTTGTCCAGTCTCGAACGCCTCAGAGACTTGACCGACTTGTTTCAAATTGATCATTTCACTGCGCTTCGCCTCAGCGGCAGCAATCTCTTGCTCGACAAGCGTATACGTCGGTCCAAACGCATGATTTTGCGAATTCAATGTTTTGCGGAACTGATACAATTCTTTCTCGTCTTGCTTCACGATGTCCATAAGCGAAGTGTGGTGTGCCGTGAACTCATCCATCTCATCGAGCATGGCGTGTACCATCGTCTCGAGTTCTTCGATAAGTTGTTCTGTCGCATTCAAGTCCGCCTTTACTTTCATGAAGCGATATTTGTCCAAGTCTTCCTCGGCTCGATATAACGCTTCATCGATTTGACCTGCATGCACACTGACCAACTCATCCCAAGATTGATGCCAACGATCGAACTTTTCTTTCGTTTCCCCTTCCATTGGCCATTGCTTGAACTTCTGAAGTTCAACCGGAATGCTCGCGCTGAGCACACTTTGTTTTCTCATATCTAAGTCATCGATTTTTTGGTAAAAATTCCTTCGAATGAGCATACTCCCCAACATGCCGCCTAATACGACGACGATGATTCCAATGATTAACCCATAAATTCCGTAATCCATCTTTGTCACAACCTCCAAGCCGCTTTCGTGGACTTATGTACCTTATATAAAAAAGAAGTATTTTATAAGAATAGATATACCTAATCATATTATAGAACCAATGATTTGCATAGGTTTTCCAATGGTTTCAGTGGAGATTGTTCATTTTTTCTGAACTTTCACGCAAGACAAATCCGAATTTTGCGTGTACCATAATGCTAAATTCTAAAAACAAAAAAGATGGAGGGGATTCAATATGTTCCAAACAACATCCTATTCAGGTGATTTAGCTGCCGGTTACGATCTATTAAATAAACAACTCGCTGCTCTATTAGAAGGCGAAACAAATGCGGTCGCCAACCTTGCCAACGCAAGTGCTTTACTGAACCAATTTTTAGATCGAATCAACTGGGTCGGCTTTTATGTGACAGACTCTGAGGATAGCCTCATTCTCGGTCCTTTCCAAGGTCTTCCAGCTTGTGTGCATATCGCGTTCGGAAAAGGCGTTTGTGGAACAGCGGCGTCTACACAGGAAACGCAGCTCGTCGCTGACGTTCATCAATTCCCAGGACATATCGCATGCGACGCGGCTTCAAACTCTGAAATCGTTGTACCACTTGTTCGAGATGGAAAGACAATCGGTGTACTCGATATCGACAGTCCAGAATTCGATCGTTTCTCCGAAGTCGATCGTGTTGGACTCGAACGTTTTTGTGAGACGCTACTTCGCTTTATTTGATTGACAAGCATTTACTTTCATCGTATACTCATCTTTGTGCATGAAATGACGATAGCAGTCATAGACAAACGTATCCACCTTTCGGGCCTCGACTTAGTCGGAGGGGCATCTCGTAGCTTCGCTATCAAGTGAAGGTGCTTGCACCTTGAAAGGGGCGTTACTCGTCTTTGACACCGTTGTTCTTTTGTGCAAAATACATGAACAACAAGGAGGAGTCCAATCATGGCTCGTTACACAGGTCCAGCTTGGAAACTCTCGCGTCGCTTAGGCATCTCGCTTAGCGAAACGGGTAAAGAATTAGTAAAACGTCCTTACGCACCAGGTCAACACGGAAATGGTCGTAAGAAAATCTCAGAATACGGTCTTCAGCTTCAAGCGAAGCAAGCACTTCGTCACATGTACGGAGTGAACGAGAAGCAATTCCGCCGCATCTTCAACGATGCTGGTAAAATGCCAGGCATCCACGGTGAGAACTTCATGTTCTTGCTCGAATCACGCCTTGACAACCTCGTTTACCGTTTCGGCCTCGCTCGCACACGTCGTGGAGCACGCCAACTCGTCAACCACGGTCACATCACAGTTGACGGATCACGCGTAGACATCGCGTCTTACCGCGTAAAACCAGGTCAAGTTATCGCAGTTCGCGAAAAGTCGAAAAACGTGAAAGCAATCGCTGAAGCTCTTGAAGTAGCACCAGCTACAAAAGACTTCGTATCGTTTGACGCTGAGAAACTCGAAGGTACATTCGTACGTCTCCCAGAACGCGCTGAACTCAACGACCAAATCAAAGAGCAACTCATCGTCGAGTACTACTCACGTTAATGCTTTTAATCCCCTTCTTTGCGAAGGGGATTTTTTTATTTCTTCAGAATTTCTTGTCGAATGCGTCCCATCTGCGTATCGAGGGCATCGGCCATCCGTGACGCTTCAATGAGTTCTTCTTTCGACGACTCTGGTACCTCGTGCTGATATTTATATTGAAGTTTATGTTCCGTCGCCGCCCAAAAATCCATGGCAAGCGTACGAATTTGAATTTCAGCCGGTACCCAGATGATCCGCTCGGCCAAATAGACTTTTGTCTTCACGATCAGATGTAAACTCCGATACCCGCTCGGCTTCGGATGTTCGATGTAATCTTTGATTTCGATGATGTCCAAATCATCCCGTGCCTCTAAATGACGCAAGATCTCATAAATGTCATCACGGAAGCTCGTGACAATCCGAATCCCCGCCACATCATGGACGTGTTCCCAAAGTGCAGACACCTCTAGAGGTAAGTCTTTCCGCTTCATTTTGCGCACGATGGACGGTAACGTCTTCATTCTCGTCTTTACGTGTTCAATCGGTGAATAACCGAGTCGCGTCTGCCAATCCAAGTCAATGATCCCGAGATCGCTCTCGAGTTCCGTGATCGCCATTTCATAATATCGAAAGTGTTCACGCCATTGATGGAACTGGTCGCCGAAAAATTCTTCAATCTCCATCGTCATCCCTCCTATCTCCTCATTTTATCAAATCCGAATAACATAGAATGTACAAAAAACGTCCATTCCCCAACAAATGAGGAACGGACGTGATGATTATACGTGACGAATCACAAAGTACTTTTTCTTACCGCGACGAATGATTGTGAATTCACCGAGCGTGTCTTCGCGCGTGACGACTTTATCAAGCGCTTGTTCGCGTTCGCCGTTCAAGTAAATCGCTCCGTTCGTCACATCTTCACGTGCCTGACGTTTCGATGGTGAGATCTTCGCCTCGACGAGGAGGTCGACGATGTTGCGCTCGCCGTCAAGCTCGAATTGCGGCATTCCTTTGAAAGCATCTTCCATGTCTTCTGGTTGAAGCGACGTCAAATCTCCGCTAAAGAATGCTGTCGTGATGCGTTCCGCTTGTTCAAGTCCTGCTTCACCATGGACGAGCTTCGTCATCTCTTCTGCGAGACGGCGCTGCGCCACACGCTTCTCAGGTGCTTCTGCCACTTCAGTTGCAAGTGCTTCAATCTCTTCATGCGACATGAATGTGAAGTATTTGATGAACTTGATGACATCTGCATCGTCGACGTTGATCCAGAACTGGTAGAACTCGTAAGGTGACGTCTTGTCAGCGTCTAACCAGACCGCACCGCCAGCTGTCTTCCCGAACTTTTGTCCGTCCGACTTTGTGACGAGCGGAACCGTGAGACCGAACGCTTTTTCTGAATGGCCGAAGCGACGAATCAATTCAAGACCTGCCGTGATGTTCCCCCATTGGTCACTTCCACCGACTTGAAGACGACATTTCTCTGTCTCGTATAGTTTTAAGAAGTCGTATGATTGAAGCAACATGTATGAGAATTCTGTGTATGAAATTCCGTTCTCCAAGCGTGAATCGACAGAATCTTTCGCAAGCATGTAACTGATTGGGAAGTGCTTCCCGATGTCGCGAAGGAAATCGATGATGGACATCTCTTCCGTCCATTCGTAGTTGTTGCGAATCGTGATCGGGTTCTCCCCTTCAAGTGGAAGGAATCGGCTCAACTGATCTTTGATGCGGTCCGAGAAGAGTTTGACCGTATCTAACGTGTTCAATGAACGTTCATCCGAACGACCTGACGGGTCTCCAATCATACCTGTCGCCCCACCGACAAGCGCGATGACCTGGTGACCTGCTTGTTGGAAACGTTTCAGCGTCAAAATCGGGAGCAAGTGCCCGATATGAAGCGAGTCAGCTGTCGGGTCAAATCCCGTGTACAACGTCGTTGGTTGTTTCAGTTGTTCTTTCAATCCTTCTTCATCTGTCATTTGGTTGACAAGCCCTCGAAACTCTAAGTCTTTTAATAGTTCCATCTGTTCCACTCCTTCAATTGACATAAAAAAACGTCCCTTCTCATATGAGAAGGGACGGAGATTCCGCGGTACCACCCTACTTGTCGCAATTTGCGACCGCTTGAGCGAGAGATAACGGTCTCGAACCGGCCTAAAGGCACGCTCTGAAAGTGTAATTCATCGTTTGGCATTGGCTAGTTCACAGCAACCACTAGCTTTCTGGACAAGAGGCCCACCGACTACTTCGCTTTCTTCATCGCGTCATGATATCGTTGACTATGCTATTCATTTTATAAGCATCGTTTTCAACTTGTCAACTCCCATAATGAAACTTGCACGAGACTTCGGTTTCAAGGTAAGGTGTAGGTTGAATTGTGCTATAATCGAATATATTACTGTCTAAAATAGTTTTACACCATATTAAGGAGGCTGTCATGCTGCAGAAGATTCGAGACTTATGGAATAATCCGACGTCCATGAAAACACGTCGCTATGCCAATGTGATCTATGATGTGTCGTGGAACGTCTTACTCCTCACCATCATTTCTGTTGTACTAATCGGATTTTTAGGTGCCGGAATCGGTGTCGGATATTTCGCATCCCTTGTCAAAGATATGCCGACCCCTGCCTATAAAACGATGACGTCACAAATCAATACGTACACGTCGACGTCAAATATTTATTTCGGGAGCGGAGAACGGATCGGGAACTATACGACCGATGAAGTCCGAGTTCCAATCCCTATGGAAAAAGTATCACCCTATGTGGTCGATGCGCTTCTCGCGACTGAGGACGTTGAATTCTATGAACACGATGGAGTCGTGCCGAAAGCGACGCTCCGTGCCATCTTACAAGAAGCGACAGGGTCTGAAGATCGTACAGGTGGTTCGACCTTGACGCAACAATTGATTAAAAACCAAATGCTGACGAACGAAGTATCGTTCGAACGGAAAGCAAAAGAAATCCTACTTGCCCTTCGTCTTGAAAAAGCAATGGATAAGGATGAGATTTTAAATGCCTACCTAAACGTCGTCTCATTCGGTCGTAACTCGATGGGACGTAACATTTCAGGAATCGAAGCCGCCGCAAACGGCGTCTTCAACACATCTGCCGAGAAATTGACGCTTCCACAAGCAGCATTTTTAGCAGGTATTCCAAAAAACCCGTTCTTCTATACGCCTTACTATCAAGGTGGGGTCATTAAAGAAGATGTGTCAGGTGCGGTCAACCGAATGAAGACCGTTTTGAATCGGATGTATGTCGCTGGGAAGATTACACAAGAAGAGTATGACGCAGCGTATAACTACGACATTACACAAGACTTCATGAAGACGCAGTCGAAACCACGGGATAAGTATCCGTACGTCGTGCAGTGGGCGGAAGATGAGGCTCGCTTGATTGTACGTGATCACTTATTGGCACAAGACGGGGTAGACGTCAGCGAACTGAACGCCGAGGACCGACAAGAAGTACTCAGTACGTATGCTCGTCGTGCGCATAACGCCCTTCGTCAGGGTGGTTACAACATCAAGTTGACGTTGGATAAGAATATTTACGAATCAATGCAAAAACCCGCAAAAAATGATGGCAACTTCGGACCAGCAAATGATCCGAAAGTTGATCCAGAAAGAGGACCCGAACAAACTTCAGCCATCATGCTCGAAAACAAAACGGGTAAAATCCTTGGTTTCGTTGGTGGTCGCTATGTGAACGGTAAAACAGATGACTTCAACCGCGCCCGCCAAATGGAGCGTCAGATCGGGTCAACTGCGAAGCCACTTCTTGTGTATGCGAATGCAATCGAACAAGGCCTCATTACGACAGATACTGTGATTGTAGATGAAAAATACAACTATCAATATGGTTCTGAACCCGATACCATTCCCGTGCGGAACGAGGACTTAAAATACGCTGGTCCAATGACTGCACGTGAAGCATTGAAGCGTTCTCGTAACGTACCAGCAGTAAAAATTTATGAAGAACGTGCTAACTTTGTTCAAGATACTGAAAAACTAGTAAAAATGGGGATGAATGTTCCCGATGCCGATCGAACTGCTCCTTCTATGGCACTTGGAGTAAGTTCAGTTTCCTTATCATCTCTCGCATCAGGTTATGCTATGCTCGCAAACATGGGCGAACACGTTGAACCCTATATTGTCGAGAGCGTAGAGTATCAAGGTGAACCAATCTATCAACATCAAGAGAAGAAAACTCGAATCTATGAAGATCGGACAGCATATCTGATCATCGATATGCTCCGGGATGTCTACACATCTGGAACAGCCACATATGCCAACTCTTTACTACAAGTACCTGGAGATTGGATGGGGAAAACCGGTACAACTCAAGATCGTCGAGACTCCTATTTAGTTGGTTCTACCCCTGGCGTCACATTAGCTGTATGGACAGGCTATGATAAAGAAAATGGGTTAGATGACACAGGTAGATACGGACGTTATTATCAACGAACGCAAAATATGTGGTCTCAAATTGCCAATAATGTCTACGGTGTCAAACCTGAAATTTTTGCATCAAATGCCCGCTTCAATCAACCTTCTAGCGTAACTGCGAAAGACTTCAAAGACTCTGGTTCATTCTCTGAGAAGAAAAAAGTAGAAGAGAAAGAAAAAGAAGAGGAAGAGAAGAAGAAGGAAGAAGAGAAGAAACGAGAGGCAGAGGAAGCGAAGGAAGAGGCTGAAGAAGAGGCACAACAAGAAGCCGCTGCCAATGCTGCCGCTAAGAAAAAAGCTGAAGAAGAAGCTAGAGCTAAAGCCGAAGCCGAGGCAAAGAAAAAAGCCGAGGAAGAAGCGAAGAAGAAAGCTGAAGAAGAGGCACAACAAGAAGCTGAGCCACCAGCTGAAGAGAATGCCGATTCGGATGGTGCATAAAAAAACGGTCGACACATCGCGTGTCGACCGTTTTGTATATCTTAATCTTCCATCGTCGAGAGGTCACCTGTCTCCAGATTCAACTCCCAAGCTTTCAAGACGCGACGCATGATCTTACCGCTTCGCGTTTTCGGCAACTTGTCTTTGAATTCAATTTCACGTGGTGCCGCATGCGCAGCTAATCCCTCTTTGACGAATTGCTGGATTTCTTGTTTTAACTCATCTGACGGCTCATATCCTTTCCGAAGCGCGATGAATGCTTTGATGATTTCGCCGCGGATCGGGTCCGGTTTCCCGATGACACCTGCCTCAGCGACAGCCGGGTGCTCTACGAGTCGGCTTTCGACTTCAAACGGACCGACGCGTTCTCCAGCCGTCATAATGACGTCATCCACACGTCCTTGGAACCAGAAGTATCCGTCTTCATCCATGTAAGCCGAGTCGCCCGATACGTACCAATCTCCCCAGAAATAGCTCTCATACTTCGCATCGTTCTTCCAGATCTTCCGCATCATCGATGGCCAAGGCGTTTTGAGTGCCAAATTCCCCATTCGGTGTGGCGGAAGTGGTTGACCCCGATCATCCAAAATGGCAGCTTCGCATCCTGGGATCGGTTTCCCCATTGAACCAGGTTTGATGTCCATCGTTGGATAGTTACAAATCATCATCGCGCCCGTTTCTGTCATCCACCATGTGTCATGGATCCGAAGGTCGAACGCCTCGTGTCCCCAGCGAATGACTTCAGGGTTCAACGGCTCACCGACCGATAAAATATGACGCAATGACGACAAGTCATACTTTTCAAACGCCTCATCTCCCGCACCCATGAGCATGCGGAACGCCGTCGGTGCACTATACCAGACCGTCACACCGAATCGTTCGATGACCGAATACCAGAACTCAGGGTTGAATCGTCCCCCGACGATGACGTTCGTCGCCCCGTTCAAGAACGGCGCAAAAATCCCGTAGCTTGTCCCGGTTACCCAGCCCGGGTCAGCGGTGCACCAGTAAATATCGTCCGGCTGAAGGTCAAGCACCCATTTACCGGTCATCATATGTTGAATCATGGCGTTATGAACGTGAAGGACCCCTTTTGGCTTCCCTGTTGATCCAGATGTATAGTGTAAAATCAGACCGTCTTCTCGATCGACCCATGTTAATCCGAGTTCTGTCGTCGCCTCGTTCGCCAATTTCCGATAGTCGAGCACTTTCTCCGACTCTTCGACATCGTCACCGACGAGCAGAATCGTCTCGAGGTGTGGCAACTGGTCGACCGGTACACGCGGCAACAATTCTTTCGTCGTCACGATCACTTTTGCTTCAGAGTCGAGCAATCGATCGTGTACCGCCTGTTCCATGAACGCCTCAAACAACGGTCCTACGATGGCACCGAGTTTGATGGCACCGAGTAAAATAAAATAAAGTTCTGGTTGACGTGGCATAAAGATAAAGACACGGTCGCCTTTCTCCACACCAATCGACTTCAGAACATTTCCAGAACGATTACTTTCTTGCTTCATATCCGCATACGTGTAGCGCTCTTCCCGATCCCCATCGAAATAGAGCAATGCCACTTTCGTCGCCAATTCACTTTCCGCATGACGATCGATTGCTTCGTATGCCAAATTGATCTTCCCCGTTAAGTTCCAAGAAAATAAAGCTTCTGCTTGTGTCCATTCAAACGACTGACAAGTCTCTTCATACGACGCTAATTGATGTTCCCCTGTTAACGCTTTCAATTTTTCCATCGCTAAAGATTCGCCTCCCCTGTACAGATTGGTATAACCACTTTCAGTATAGTGTTAAAATTATGACAAATCAATGAATTTCCAATTTCATCAAAACAGGATGATTCCTACTTGATGAAAGCGCTATAATAAGAGGTGGAAAAGGTGGTGACCCAATGGAAAAACAATATCATTCAAAAGTGTGGCAGACCTCACAAGGTGACGTCACGATTGACGGTCCGGTTGCGCCCGACGTGCTGCAGACGTATCGTCTTGATGAAGGATTGACGGCTTTTCGTGAACCAGAAGATCAGCACGAGGCTCTTGTCGATATTGCTGGGTTGAAAGAAGGAAGAATTATTGTCGCTAGACAGGATGATCTTGTGATTGGTTACGTGACATTTCTCTATCCGGACCCATATGAGCGTTGGAGTGAAGGAAATGACCCATACATCCTTGAACTTGGGGCAATCGAGGTGAGTCCCCGCTTCCGTGGTCAACGAATCGGGAAACAATTACTCGAAGTATCGATGATGGACCCACATATGGATGATTTTTTAATTTTGACGACCGAATATTATTGGCACTGGGATTTGAAAGGCAGTGGACTCTCGATTTGGGATTATCGAAAAGTCATGGAGAAGATGATGAATCACGGTGGACTTGTCTTCTTCCCGACAGACGATCCTGAAATCGCCTCTCATCCCGCCAATTGTTTGATGGCTCGCATCGGAAAAAACGTGCGCCAAGAATCCATCGACCATTTTGATTCGCTACGGCTACGCCGGCGATTTATGTACGACTAAGGAGGGGATTTCATGCTAATCGAACAGATGATGAATCGACATGTTGTGACGATTCAACCGACCAATACGATCGCTCATGCCGCTAAATTGATGCGTGAGCATCGTGTCCGACATTTGATTGTGACAAATCCGGCCCGCCAAGTCGTCGGGATCGTCGGACAATTTGAGATGAGTGGTGCGACGAGCGTCTTTCATCCCGAAAGTGAAAATGCAGACTTTCAAAACCCTGTATCGAGTATCATGCGTTCAGAGGTACCGACAGCACATCCTTTCGACTTCTTTGAAGATGCTGCTGCTTTGTTTTATGAAAACCGGCTAACCTGTCTCCCGATCGTCGAACGAGGGAAACTCGTCGGTGTATTGACAGAGACCGATTTATTACGTTATTTCGTACAATTGACCGGCGCACTCGAACCAAGTTCACAAATTGAGATCCTCGTCGAAAATACGACCGGTACACTCGAAAAAGTGACCCGACTCCTCGCCAAAACGAACGTCAATATCATCAACGTCTTCGTTCATCCGACAAGTGATCCGTATAAGCGCATCATCTCGTTTCGCGTCCAGACGATGAACCCGCTCCGAATCATCGAACGGTTGAAGCGTGAAGGCTATGATGTCCTCGGTCCGGAGATGTCACGATGAGACCGATTTACATATTTGGCGAAGACGAGACGTCTTATCGCTTTCATGAGGACCATCCGTTCAATCCGCTACGACTGGAATTGACGACATCACTTTTGATTGCAGCCGGAAAACTTTCCAAATCGGAATGTGTGTCTCCTCCACTCGCCTCGGTTGAAGAGTTAGCGCTCGTTCACGACCTCGATTATATCGAAGCCGTCCAAGCTGCGGCTGCGGGAGAACTTTCTACGCTGAAAGCGAATAAGTTTGGTCTTGGTACGGAAGACACACCTATCTTTCCGACGATTCATGAGGGAGCCGCTCGGCTTGTCGGCGGGACGATTCATGCGCTCGATTTGGTCGCGAGCGGGAAAGCGGAGCGCGCCTTTCATGTCGGCGGCGGTTTACATCATGGCATGCGACGCAAGGCATCCGGATTTTGCGTCTATAACGATGCAGCTGTCGCCATCGCACATGTGCGAAAACAGTATGGCTCTCGCGTCCTTTATGTGGATACGGATGCGCATCATGGGGACGGCGTTCAATGGCTCTTCTATGACGATGATGACGTGATGACACTGTCGATTCATGAGACGGGACGTTATTTGTTCCCCGGCACCGGAATGGTGACAGAACGAGGGAACGGCAAAGGATACGGCTACAGTTGGAACGTACCGGTCGATGCGTTCACCCAGGATGATTCATTCTTGACGTGCTATGAGACCGTCTTACGCGAGGCGTGCGAATGGTTCAAACCTGATATCATTTTGACTCAAAACGGTGCAGACGCCCATGCCTTTGATCCGCTCACCCATTTGGCATCAACGATACGGACGTTCGAACAAATCCCGCAGATCGCCTCACGCCTGGCCGATGAATATACAGATGGCCGTCTCGTCGCCCTTGGTGGCGGTGGGTATGACTGGTATCGCGCCGTACCACGCGCTTGGGCTCAAGTGTGGGCTGGATTGACGAGGGAAGTGCCCTATTCTGGAGATATCCCGCACGAGTGGATTGAGCAATGGTCAGGTATCGCCGGACAACCGTTGCCTAATCGGTGGGACGACTCTCTATATTCGTTTGACCATATCCCACGTCGTCAACAAATCGAAGAAAAGAATTGGGAAGTCACGAAACGAGCCTTTTGGCCGTTTATCTCAAATGACCGAAAATCAATTTACCTATAAAAATAAGCCTCCCCTTTCCCTCACGTGACGTGACGGATGGGGAGGCTTTTGATTAGTCTTGGCGAAGCGAATCACGACGCTCGATCCGGTGAGGAAGCACGACGTTTTTCTCTTCGATTTCTTCTGCGTTCAAGATCTTCGTCAAGAGACGCATCGCGACGGCTCCGATATCGTACATCGGTTGAACGACAGTCGTCAACTTCGGACGAATCATCGTCGCGAGACGCGTGTTATCGTGACCGACGACTTCAAAGTCGTTCGGAACCGAGAAGCCTGCATCTTGAATGGCATGGATGACACCGAGGGCCATCTCATCAGTCCCAGCAAAGATCGCTTTCGGGCAATCGTCTCGCTGCAACATTTTTTGCATCGCTTCAAGACCTGATGCGTATGTGTAATTCCCGAGAATCATATCGTTGTCGTGGAACGGAAGACCTGCATCTTCAAGGGCGCGACGGTATCCTGCGAATTTCTTCTCGCCGTTGATCTGTTGCTCGAGTGGCCCAGTGATGAATCCAACACGGTCATGCCCATGGTTGATCAACATCTGAGTCGCGTCATATGCCGCTTGCTCATAATCGATGTTGACGGCCGGGAGGTCATATCCTTGGTTCAATGTCGCTGCGAGAACGATTGGAACCGGTGATTTTTTGAACTCTTCGACGAGATCTTCATGTAAGCGCCCACCCATGAAGATGATGCCGTCCACTTGTTTCCCTAAAAGTGTATTCAATAAATGGATTTCTTTGTCACGACTTGAATCCGAGTTTCCAAGGATGATGTTGTATTTGTACATCGTCGCCACATCTTCAATACCTCGTGCCAAATCGGCGAAGAAAATGTTTGAGATGTCCGGTACAATGACACCGACCGTCGTCGTTTTCTTACTTGCTAGTCCACGTGCGACGGCGTTCGGACGATAACCGAGACGGTCAATCGCATCTTGTACTTTCTTACGTGTCGTTGGTTTGACGTTCGGGTTTCCGTTGACGACACGAGAGACGGTTGCCATAGACACCCCGGCTTCTCGTGCGACATCGTAAATCGTTACGTTGTTACTATTCATAAACTACTCCTCCTACAAGTCATGATTTTCAAAAAGTTTTCATAAAACGTCTTAAAAAAGGAAGACAGGTATCTGTCATCCATTTACCCTGTCTTCATGCGATATAAAACGTTTCCATTTGGAAAGCTTACTTTTTCACCAAATCAAGTTGAGGAAACTGGACCGTCAGTCCTTCCACAAATTGATCGAATTGATCGAAATCCAATTGTTGTTGCGCATCCGATAAGGCGATGGCAGGATTCGGGTGTACTTCGACCATGACACCGTCTGCCCCGATGGCAAGCGCTGCTTTCGCAGCAGGCAACAACAAGTCACGACGACCTGTCGAATGGGTGACGTCTACCATAACCGGTAAATGCGTCTCTTGTTTCAAAATCGGCACCGCCGTGATATCTAACGTATTGCGTGTCGCACGCTCATACGTCCGAATCCCTCGTTCGCACAAGATGACTTGGCTGTTCCCACTCGCCATAATGTACTCTGCCGCATAGATGAACTCTTCGATTGTAGCGGATAATCCACGCTTCAACAAGACCGGTTTGTCTGTCTTACCGACTTCTTTCAACAAATCAAAGTTTTGCATATTCCGGGCACCGACTTGAATGATATCGACATATGGCAAGGCCGACTCGACCGCTCCTGGCGTCATGATCTCCGTGATGACTCGTAAATCATGACGGTCCGCTGCCGCCTTCAGCATTTTCAACCCTTCAAAACCTAAGCCTTGGAAGTCATACGGCGATGTACGTGGTTTGTATGCCCCGCCTCGCATCACTTTCACTCCAGACAAGGCGAGCTTCTCTGCGACCGCATTCACTTGTTCGAACGATTCGACGGCACATGGCCCCGCAATCAGCTGCGGACGTCCATTCCCAATCGTCACGTCCTTCACATGGACCAACGTATCTTCCGGTTGACGTTTACGCGAAACGAGTAATGTCTTATCCCGGTCTTCGCCTTGCAGTTCAGCAGACGCTTTGAATACTTCTTTAAAAATATGTTGAAGACGTGACGTTTCGAACGGTCCTTGATTCGAAGCTGCGATGAAATCGAGCATCTCTCGTTCCCGGACCGGGTCGTATCGTTCGACGCCTTGAAGACGTTTGATCTTTCCAATTTCGACGGCAAGTGCACCACGCCGACTTAGCAAGTCGAGCATTTCATGGTTCAATTCATCCATTTCTCGACGTAATCGATTCAATTGATCTTGTGGACTCATTCGTTTCCCTCACATTCTTAAGCCGTTCTTTCCAGAAACCTAATTATATCGAACTTTGTGCGCTTTGTCATAAGGAAACCTTCTACGTCACAAAATCACCAAAAAAGGACCGAACGCGTTCGGTCCTCTCTACTTTATTCTTCCTTCTTCAGGTCTTTCTTCAACTCTTTGAGTTCTTCTTTCGACTCATCATCGAGCAACTCATTGACAGGTGCTTCGAGTGAATCGTCCGACTCAGATTCAAGCGATGAGTCCGCCGTCTCTTCTTCAGCCGCGCGGTCCATCTGTTCTTTCACTTCAGATTCCGCTTCTGCGACGAGTTGATCCGCTTTCTCCATCGCCTCTTCAATTGAGAGGTCATCCTCGTCCATCTGTTGTTTTAACTCGGCTGCTTCACGCGCCTTATCTTTCACGATATTGAGGACCGGTGCCGCTTTATCACTCGCCACTTTAATCCATTCCCCGACGACTGGCTCTGCCTTTTCACGCATTTCCTTCGATTTGACAGTCAATCGTTCACGCGATGTAGATGTCTTTTCGTCTAGGTATGTTCTTACTTCCCGTCCGCTTTTCGGTGATGTCAATAGTGCGACAGCCGCTCCGACAATCCCTCCAAGAATAACACCCGTCAAAAATCCACTACTTGATTGATTCTGTTCTGTTGGTTGCTTTTGGTCTGTCATTTGTGAGTTCCTCCCCGATGTATCGTTATTTGATTGTATCGTCCGTGTTAATCATGTCGGGCGATACAGGTGCTTCTTCTTTCTTTTCACGTCGCGTACGACGACGTGGACGTTCTTTCGTAGTTGATGATTCTGGTTTGTTTTTCTTGAACAACTCTACCGCGACCGATCCCCATCGAACCGCTTGAGCAATCTGTTCTTTGTTCTCATCCGCTGCCGAGTGGACAGAAGTTGAGACGGTACGGACCGATTCAGTTACCTCGTTCAAGGATGTACCTAATTCATCGAGTGCATGGGCAACAGGTGCAAGCAACTCTGTTTTTGCTTCCACGTTGTCGACGAGACGGTTCGTCTTATGTAAGAGCGCCGTCACTTCCATTGTGATTCCGTCGAGCTGGCGTTCTAAGTTTTCTGTCGTATTGGCGACGCTACCGAGTGTACGGTTTACATTCGCTAAGACACGTGCCAAGAAGATGACGAGTACGACAAACGCGAGGGCCGCAATCAGGCCAGCGATGCCTCCTAATGTGATCTCCATTCAATCCATTCCTCCTATTCAATCGTTTCTTGTTTCATTATAGCACCATTATGACTGAAAAGATTTGCTACAACCGTTTTCGCCATTCGGTCTGATTATTCCTTTACCCGTTTTTATGTTTTCGATTACACTAAAATAGAAATTCATAAAAAAAATTAGGGGTGGTCGTGTGAGAGATCCAAGAATTACACAATTAGCAGACGGTTTAATCAATTATTCCGTCAAGTTACAACCGGGGGAAAAAGTACTGATTGAGAATTTTGGCGTAGAGGAATCGCTCGTTGAGGCACTCGTCGAAAAAGCATATGAGGCCGGTGGACACCCATTCGTCTTGTTGAAAGAGAGCCGCATCTTACGCAAATTGTATACGGGAGCAAGTCGTGAGCAACTCGAACTCATGGCTGACATCGAACGGAAACAGATGCAGGCAATGGATGCGTACATCGGCTTACGTGCCGGTGATAACATCAATGAACTCTCTGACGTGCCGAGTGAGCAACAAAAACTCGTCGGTGCCACGCTCGGTAAAATGCACACGGAAGACCGTGTCAAAGGGACCAAATGGGTCGTACTTCGCTACCCTTCTCCATCAATGGCACAACTCGCTGGTAAATCAACAGAAGCGTTCGAAGACTTCTACTTCAATGTATGTACACTCGACTACGGCAAAATGGACCGTGCAATGGACGGATTGGTCGAATTGATGAACAAGACGGACCGTGTCACATTGAAAGGACCAGGAACGGATCTCTCGTTCTCCATTAAAGATATTCCGGCAATCAAGTGCTCTGGTCAAATGAACATTCCAGACGGTGAAGTGTTTACGGCACCGGTAAAAGATTCGGTCAATGGCGTGATCACATACAACACGCCATCTCCATACCAAGGATTCACGTTCGAGAATGTGAAGTTGACGTTCAAAGACGGTAAAATCGTGGATGCGACAGCCAATGATACAGAACGAATCAATGAAGTGTTCAACACAGATGAAGGAGCTCGTTACGTCGGTGAGTTCGCAATCGGTGTGAACCCATACATTCAACATCCGATGAAAGATATCCTCTTCGATGAGAAAATTGACGGCAGCTTCCACTTCACGCCAGGTCAAGCGTATGACGATGCCTATAATGGCAATAATTCGTCAGTTCACTGGGACCTCGTCAACATCCAACGCCCGGACTATGGCGGTGGTGAAATCTGGTTCGATGATGTCCTCATTCGTAAAGACGGACGTTTCGTCATCGATGCGTTGCTTCCACTCAATCCGGAAAACTTGAAATAATATAAAAATGGTGCACCTGTCGAAGGCGCACCATTTTTGTGGTTACAATTTTGTTTTTTTACCGAGTGCGGCAGACATCATCCAAATCTCTTTTTCGAGTCGCTCGATATGAGAGACGAACGTATCTTCAATCGCTTCATCCCCGTCTTCAAAGTTTTCCATCGCATCTTGCATCTCTTGGCGAATTTGTTTGAAGTCGTTGATGATATCTTTAATCATCTGATCCGTTTCTGCATGACGATCACCTTCTGTAAGCGTCGAGTGTTCCAAATACTCTTTCATCGTCGCATACGGTTCACCGTCATTCATAAGAAGTCTTTCCGCTACGTCATCGTAGAGTTCCGCGACCAAGTTATAGAGCTCTTCGAGTTTCTCATGATACGTAAAGAAGTGAGGACCGCTAATATACCAATGATAATTATGCAGTTTCACAAACAGTAACCCATAGTTTGCGACTTCCTTGTTTAACGTATTGAGTGCACCTTGACTAGCCATTCCAAACATCTCCTTTGTCATATTCATCGATACTACTATTACCGAGATTTTGATTGGCTAAACATAAAAAAGGAGAGACATTCGTCCCTCCCCCGTCTTATGCTTCAAGTTTTACGATTTCTTCATATTCGCGCTGGTACGTTTGGATGTCACCTGCACCCATGAACAAAAGTACTGCCTTGTCATGATTGCGTAAGACGCTCGTACCACCACGTTTCAAAATATGCGCACCGTCGATTCGTGATTGAAGGTCCTCGATTGTGACAGTCCCTTCTTGTTCACGGGCTGAACCGAAGATATCACAGAGATAGACCGTATCTGCTTCAGCCAATGCTGTTGCAAAGTCATCCATGAATGATTTAAGACGTGTGTACGTATGTGGTTGGAAAATCGCAACGACTTCCCGCTCTCCATACTTCTTCCGAGCCGCTTCGACCGTTGCACTGATCTCACGTGGGTGGTGTGCGTAATCGTCAACGAGTACTTGATTGTTAAGCGTTGATTCACTAAAACGACGCTTCACCCCGTTGAATGATGCAAGACGCTCTTTCACCAACTCTTTAGGTAAGTTTTCGTAATCACACGTAGCGATGACAGCAAGTGCGTTCAACACGCTATGGTCGCCGTATCCAGGAATGCGGAACGTTCCGTAGAAATCATCACGTAAAAAGACATCGAACGTCGTTCCGTTCTCTGTAGAGGTAACGTTTTCCGCACGGAAATCGTTATGCGTCCCAAACCCGTAATAAACGAGTGGAACGTTCGCTTGAATATGCTGAAGATTCTCATCATCCCCACAGGCAATGATTCCTTTCTTCACTTGCTTCGCCATCTCCTGGAATGCATCGATGACATCGTCTAAACCAGAGAAATAATCTGAATGGTCAAAGTCGATATTCGTCATGATGGCATAGTCCGGACGGTAATATAAGAAGTGACGCTTATATTCGCAAGCCTCGAAGACAAAGTTCTTCGAATCGGCAACACCTTCACCTGTTCCATCACCAATCAAGAATGATGTCGGTTCGATTCCACGCATGACGTGTGCAAGCAAACCTGTAGTCGATGTTTTACCGTGTGACCCTGTGATGGCGACACTTGTGTAATGATTCGCGAGCTCACCTAAAAACTCGTAGTACTTATAAATCGTCAATCCGAGTTCACGCGCGCGTACGATTTCTGGATGATCGTCGCTGAACGCATTTCCTTGTACGACGATTTGATCTTCAGAAATATTTTCAGGGTCGAATGGCAAAATTTCAATCCCTTTTCGTTTCAATGCTTCTTCTGTAAAAAATGCTTTTTCAACGTCCGATCCACGGACCTCATTATTCATATCAAATAAAATTTGAGCTAAAGGACTCATGCCCGTTCCTTTAATTCCGACGAAGTGATAACGGTTCATCTGTAAATAGCCCCCCTAATTCATTGCGGCTCGTCAAAATGCGACAAACCTTTGTCATTATAGCAAAACTCACTGAGTCGTGCTATTACAGATTATTGTTTTTTTGCGCAAGTCGTCGGCTACGATACATCGCCATGCGATCTTTTGGCGTCATCATCACGTTTACAGGCGGTTGGTCGGCTTTAAACGAAACTTGAACAGCCGGTGTCAATTCGGTGTCAGCCGGTAATTCTTCTTGTTCAGATGGCGTTTGTAATTTTTCTGCAATCTGCTCAATCGATTCCCCGATTTGTTCCACAGAACCGTCGATGTCTAAACTTTCATCTGGCGCTGCATGTTGCTGAACTTCCACGACCTCTTCTTTTTTCGAGCGGGATAAGTCCGTCGATTGCATAAAAACGGATGAGAAACCGTTATCTAAAATCGAAACCTGACCGAGAATCGATTTTTCTTCTTCGATTGTTTCCTCGGAAATGTCTTCAACATGTTCTGCGTCTATTTCAGGACTAATCGCATTAGTGGTCTCTTCATCTTGAAGTGACTCTTCTGGCAGAACCACTTCAGATGCTGTGCTCATTTCGAGCGGTTCTCTCGTTTCAGGAGAATGCTCGACCGGTAGAACAATCTTCGGTTTCGGACGTGCATATCCATAAATCGGTGAAGGAACATCAGTCGGAATGAATTCATCGGTGATATCTACCTTCGGAGGTGGTGAGACCGGCTTTCCTTCTCTCGACAGCTCTCGTTTGATTCGATCTGCTTGTTGTTTCAATGAACGTTCATATGCATCCATACTTGATTCCTCGCTTTTTCACTCAATCCATATTTAACAAAAAATCGGTCGAGTTTAGCGACCGATTTCAAATGCTGTACCTACTTCATATTCGTTATCTAATACTAAAATCCCTTTTTCTTGCGGGGCATTCGGAAGATTTAATTCACGCGCCGAGCAAATCATGCCATGCGAGCTCTCTCCGCGAAGTGCCGATGGTCGAATAATCAAACCGGTCGGCATGACCGCTCCTGGTTTGGCTACGACTACCTTTTGTCCCGTCGCCACGTTTGGTGCGCCACATACGATTTGCACAGTGCCTTGGTCGATTTGAACTTGGCAAACGGATAACTTATCCGCATCCGGATGTTTTTCCGCACTTTCCACATAACCGACAACAAACTTCGGTGTCACATCTACCCATGAGAAGTCTTCGTCAATTCCATGTTCCTTCAAGACAGCTTGTACCTGTTCAACCAATTCCGTCGTCAAATCAACTGGTCCATTCCAACCTGTGACGTCAAAGTGCTCACTTGCTTGGAACACATTGTATCCGTTGACGCTTCCGTCTTCAGACTTGACGATGGCAACGTCACCTGTCCGCTCTACAGATTGATGGTGACGTTCTCCCTCTTTTAATAACACCATGAGTACATCGCCGATTCCTTCTCGGTTATAAAACACATTCATTTGCATACGTTCCTACGTCCCTTCTTTCAAACTCATCTCACTTATTTTATCAGATTATGTGTTCGATGGCGGGGTCTTTTTTCCGACAATAAAAATCGGCTCAAGTTGCCCTGCCTCATAATGAAAGGCGAGTGCAGTCACTGGGACACGACCATTGGTAAAGAAGTCAAACATCAATTGTTGCATCGCATCATACCCTTGGTCGTTTCGGATATCGGCGATGATCATCACATCTTGATGCGGTACACCGACGAGCATATCCCCTTCGACTCGGCGCTCCATCATTCGAAGAAAATCATCGTTTAAAATGCGCGATGCCTCGTAGCCGTCTCGCGTCGATAAAAAGTAGAATGGGTTGCCGGCAACTTCATCTTGTTTCATCTCGGTCGGGAGTTTTTTGACGTTTTCCCGGGCAATGCGTTCAATCGTTTCAAGCGTCAAATCACCGGATACATGCTTCTCCTCGATTAAACGATAGCCGTTCCCGCGATCGAGCGCGTAAAAGATGGCGGTCTCCGCCGTATGCGGACTGAAAATTAGCGGTTCCCCACTTTTCGTCGTCTTTGCGAACGAGTTCGAACGAATGACCGGATAGATGGCATCTAATTTTCCGGCGAGTGAGATGTGATCATCTGCCTTCATTGCCGACTCGATGTATTCAATGACTTCATCGACTGCCACTTTGCCCCGCGTTTTCGCTTTCGCGACGATTGGTGCGAGTCGAATATTCACACCAAAGCGATCAGTTTTCCGTTCGACGCGCAACACCTCATTCTCGCGGTCATAAGATGTGCGATAGTCCTCTTTAAAATTCGCTTCTAAATAGCGTCTTAACTCATTCCGTTCCATACAGGCTCACCCTAATCCATTCAAGAATGCTTCGACCTGTTCCGGCGTCTTCCGTTCGCGACCGACATAGCGATCGATTTCCTTACCATTTTCAAATACGACAAAGCTTGGAATCCCAAAAATATCGAGTTCTTGCGCAAGTTCCATAAACTCGTCACGATCGACATAATAAAACGTCCAGTCTTCAAATTTCTGTTCGATTTCAGGCATGAACGGGTCGAGGAAACGGCAATCTCCACACCATGTTGCCGAGAACATGAAAATACTTTTCGATTCTTTTGCTTCTGTATATTCTGCCACTGTTGATAGTTGTTTCATGATTAACCACTCCTGTTCGTTTTTTCCTCACTTATAATAGCATAAGTCCTGTCACACATTCTGCTCTGCTGTTTGTTATAATCAAAGCCGAAACTAGTTGAAACAGGTGAAACCATATGAAATTGACACGAGAAAAATTGAATCCTGAAATGAAACATCCGCTCGAACAGATGGTCGGCGTCTTTGGCATGCTCGCCATTTTGCGATATGGATATTTATTTATTGATACCGATAAAACGAGACTCGAGATTTTGATTTGGCTAGTTGTGGGCTTTGCCGTCATTTATGTCCTCGAAAAGTGGCTCAAGCAACTCGCCCGTCATTTACCGATTGTACGAAAACGATATTTGATCCCAATCTATGTAATCGTCCTTTTACTGTTCCTCATCAGCTTCCGCGTCCCTCGCGAGACGGTGGATTCTGTCAAAGTCTTATTCGGTATCGGATGACATGAAAAAGCGCCGTTTGCTTCAAACGGCGCTTCTTTTAATAGTCAATTTTCATATCGTTCGGTTGAATACGTCCAGTCCTTTTCAATACAGCATAGACCGCATAACTTAACAGAGCAGGTCCAATGACTAGGAAGCCGAGGACAATGATAAAGGTGTACCAACTAAAGCCCATCGTTTCAAGCATGACAATCGGTCCGACGAGTCCACTCGTCCCCATCCCTGCCCCGGCTGCCACACTTTCTAATTCAAACAATAGAATCGCAATTGGTGCGAGGACAGCCCCAGCTAATGTAGGGGGTAAAAGAATCCACGGATTTTTCACGATATTCCCGACTTGGAGCATCGACGTACCGATTCCTTGCGCAATCGCTCCGCCGACTCCGTTATCGCGATAACTGGTAATCGCAAACCCAATCATTTGAGCTGCACATCCGACCGTCGCGGCACCAGCCGCAATACCATTCAACCCGAGCATCAAAGCGATGGCCGCACTCGAAATTGGCGCAGTCAATGCCAATCCCATGAGTGTCGCTACGACGACTCCCATGAACAATGGTTGTTGCTCCGTCCCCCACTCGATCCAACTACCGAGCTGCGTCATGAACATCCCCACATATTTTCCGATATATGTCGCTGTGAAAAAACCGACTGCGATTGTCGTAAACGGCGTCACCAAAATATCAAGCTTCGTCGATTTCGATACAAGTTTTGATACCTCAACAGCTAAAAGTGTGGCGATGTAACTACCAGCAGGTCCGAATTCGTATCCGAACGTCCCGACAACGAGTGCAGAAAATAGAATAAGAGGCGGCGCCTCAAGGGCATAAGCAATCGCAATCCCGATCGCTGGACCCGTCAGACTCATCGCCACGTCCCCAATTTGAACGAGCGTCGCGCTTATTCCCGCAAGTGCGGTCCCTTCAAGCTGACCACCAATCGTCTTCATAATCAAACCGATGATCAACGTACTGAACAACCCTAATGCCATATAACTAAGTGCCGTCACAAAATAAACAGACGGGCTAAGTGAGATTCCTTTTTTCTTGAACATATGAGATCCTCCTTACAATCATACAGATGTCTTTACACAAGTAAAAAATATGTATAAACACCTCTATCAGTATAAGGCGTTTTCTTGAAATAGCAAGAACATCTACACAAAAAAACCGTCCACTCAACATCATGAGTGAACGGCATGTACGTTTAGCGAGACGGACGGAGTGTTTCAAGCGTCGAACGGTCAAGTCGTTTGACCAACGCTTTCAGTAATGCTTTCGCCGCATCGTAGTCGTCTGTATGAAGAATCGAAGCATGTGTATGAATGTAGCGTGATGCGACACCAATAACGGCTGTCGGTACACCTTCTCCACTCATATGCACGCGTCCAGCATCCGTACCGCCTGGCGAGACGAAATACTGCGTCTTAATATTTTCATCAGAAGCCGTGTCGAGCAAGAAGTCACGCATTTCAGGCGACATGACCATGACCCGGTCTAAAATTCGAATCAAGGCACCCTCACCGAGTTGTCCAAACTCCGTCTTACTTCCAGATGCATCGTTCGCCGGTGAAGCATCGAGTACGAGTGCCACATCTGGCTGAATCAATTCAGATGCCGTCTGCGCTCCACGTAGTCCAACTTCTTCTTGTACGGTAGCACCCGAGAACAAGATGTTCGGGTGATCTGCTTTTGTCGTCTCTTCTAACAATTCGACAGCCAGACCGACACCGTAACGGTTGTCCCATGCTTTCGCCATAATTTTTTTCGGGTGATGGAGTGGTGTAAAAGCGCTCGATGGTACTGCAGGAACACCCGGACGCACTCCCCATGATTCTGCTTCTTCTTTTGAATCGGCACCGATATCGATGAACATTTGTTTGATGTCCATCGGTTTACTCATCGCGTCTGGTCCGAGTAAGTGAGGCGGTGTCGAAGCGACGACACCTGGGATTTTCCCGTTCGAAGTGATGATGTCAAAACGTTGTGCCATGAGCACTTGGCTCCACCATCCGCCGAGCGGTTGTATGTATAACATGCCATTCTCCGTGATGCGTGTCACCATGAAGGCAACCTCATCCATGTGACCGGCCACCATTACTTTAGGTCCCGCTTCGTCCCCGACACGTTTCCCAAAAATTGATCCGATGCCATCTGTGACGATTTCATCTGAGTGTGGTTCAATTCGTTCACGTACGAACTGACGAACTTCTGACTCGAACCCAGGAGCACCTGGTAGTTCTGTTAACGTCTTAAATAAATCTCTCGTCTTTTGATCCATCTTTTATCATCCCTTCCTAACCGTTCTTGTCTCATTATATACAAAAGTTTTGATAGGATGCGAATGCTTTTCATTCCATTCGGGTACAGGTTTTGGTACGATGTACATGATAGCCATAGTTCAAGGGGAGGTAGTCATATGAAAAAAAGGTATTGGTTTATTGGAATCGGGGTTGCCGTCATTGCCGCACTTATGACGAAAAAGGCTTTAGATGAACGTAGCTTATCTGCAGAAAACGCGTTGGAATACACGAAACGTGCTTTCTCAGCGAAAGGTCATGTCCAAGGGGCATGGATCTCTGCATCACCTGAGATTTACACGTATGACGGTCGTGAATACGATGTCTACAAAGGTGGAATCTCAGTTCTAGAGAATGACGAAGAAAAAACGTATGAGTTCACAGTCGACTCTGAGACTGGCGCTTTACTCGAATATGCATGACACGAAACCGACGAATGATTCGTCGGTTTTTTTGTTTAGTTACAGCGAAAGAGTGGAAAATTGAAATTGGTAGTTTTCAATTTAAAAAAGGAGTGATCTCGCGTGAAAAAGCTAATCGGTGAGGCAAGTGAACTCGTGTCGCAAATGGTAGAAGGAATGGTCCATGCCCATCCTGAACTGTACGGTCGTGTCGAAGGATTCAATGTCATCTGTCGGGCGAACGGTGCAAAATCCGGTAAGGTCGGGCTCGTCTCGGGTGGTGGTAGCGGACACGAACCGGCACACGCCGGTTATGTCGGAGACGGCATGCTCGATGCGGCAGTTTGCGGGGAAGTCTTTACATCCCCTACTCCGGACATGGTGCTTGAAGGAATCAAAGCAGCTGACGGTGGCAACGGTGTCTTGTTGATCGTCAAAAATTATTCGGGGGATGTCATGAACTTCGAACTCGCCGCCGAATTGGCTGAAGGAGACGGGATTAAAGTCGACCATGTTGTCGTCGCTGATGACGTCGCGATTTCAAACAAGGAAGACCGTCGTGGTGTTGCCGGTACCGTCTTCGTTCATAAAATCGCAGGTGCCGCTGCAGCAAGCGGTAAATCACTTGAGGAAGTTAAATCGATTGCGGAAAAAGTCGCATCACACGTCCGCTCAATGGGGATGGCGGTAGAGCCTTGCTACATGCCAGTGAGTGGAAAGCCTGGTTTTGACTTGAACGAGGAAGAGATGGAAATCGGGATTGGGATTCACGGGGAGCGCGGTGTCGAACGTAAACCAACGAGCGATGTCGACCAAATCGTCGATGACCTTCTCAGTCATTTGAAAAAAGAAGTTGAGCCTGGCGAAGTCGCCGTCATGGTAAATGGAATGGGTGGGACTCCATTGTCCGAACTATATGTGACGTATCATTTCGTCGCGCAAAAACTCGAAGCTGCTGGATATACGCTGAAACGGAAATATGTCGGTAACTACATGACGTCACTCGAGATGCACGGATTCTCGATTACCCTGTTACCGCTTGATGATGAGATGACCACTTATCTAGATGCTCCATCGGAAGCACTTGGATTTAAACTTTGATGAATGAGGTGTTTGTTTTATGTTGACGATTGATCGGATGAAGCAAGCGTTACGCGACACACAAGTCGGGATTGAAGACCAAAAAGACACACTGACAGATTTAGACCGTGCCATCGGGGATGGAGATCACGGGATTAACATGTCCCGTGGTTTCGACGCGGTCTCTTCCATTTTAGATGAGGAGTATGACTCTCTCGGTGCGCTCAGTAAAAAAGTAGGCATGACTCTGATGTCGAAAGTAGGCGGTGCGGCTGGTCCATTATATGGTTCTGCTTTCGTCAAGATGGCGACCAAGTTCGGGGATGCGACCGAAGCTGACTTTGACCTTCTCAAAGAAGCACTCCAAGAAGGTTCAAATTCGATTAAAGCGCGAGGAAAGTCAGAAGTCGGTCAGAAAACGATGGTCGACGTTTGGGACCCGTTCCTCGAACATGTGAAACAAGGGGACGACTACAAACAACAGTTGGACGAACTTGTGCAAAAAACGGAAGATATGGTGGCGACGAAAGGTCGAGCTTCCTACTTCGGTGAAAATTCGCGTGGGACGGTCGACCCGGGTGCCCTCTCCAGTTCGATTCTGTTAGCCGCGATTATGAAGGAGGTCGATTGACATCGTTGAATTGATTATCGTCTCGCACAGTGCAAAAATTGCGGAAGGGATTCAAGATCTCATGAAAGAGATGGCGCCATCCGTCCCTATCCATCTAGCCGGCGGTCTCGAAGACGGTTCGATTGGAACAGACGTCACGCGCATCTTGGAGGCACTCGACCAAGTCGAAGGGGAAGCGCTTCTTCTCAGCGATATCGGTTCGGCGACGATGAACGCCGAACTTGCCATCGACATGTACGAAGGAAGTAAAGAGGTCGCATTTTTCGACGGTCCGATTGTCGAAAGTGCATTCATCGCTTCGGTTTCCTCAGGAAACGACATGTCTCTCACAGACATCGTCGACCAGTTGAAGCAACAATGAAAACACCCCGTTCAAGAGAACGGGGTGTTTTTATGTCTTAACGTGGGTTGTCATTCTTTTCATATACGGCATTCATATATGAGCTTGTTGAATAGAAACGTGGTACGACCAAGAACAAAATGAGTGCTGGAATCGCAATCAATAGAAGCAATACCAATACCGGCAACCAGTAGACAATTTTTTGACCGAGCATATCGATGTTCGCATCTGCGAATTCGGCTGCTCCTTCAACTTCTACGAGGTCTGCTGATGAAAGGATTTTGTTGTCTGTCGCATCAAAGTAATGGTACTCGGTTTTACGTGTGATGAAGATCCCATCACGAATCGTATCGAGTTCTACGACAGCCGCGATCACTTCGTTACCATTTGAATGGCGAAGCGTCTCTTCTTTGATGATTTCAGCTGTTCCTTCTTTATAATCGTAATGCGTCGCTTTCAAATCCTCTTCGAGTGCGTCTAAGAACGCTTCGTTCGCTGAGGTATTCATTGGTGCGATTGTTAGAATGAAGATTACTGCAAGCAGGCTTGCCCATGCTTTTTTCAACATCCCCATGTTCCCCCTTCTCTTATTCCAGTTTAGCGTCATTCCTATTGTACCAAGAAGAAAGAAAAAAGTGTGAAGAAAATACTATTAAAATAAGAAAAAAGCGTGTCAATTTTTCGGACGGAATACAGCTTCCATTCGATAAATCGGCTGACCGAGCGCACTGAAGCGCTCTTCATACTCTGTTCGAATATTATCTTCCGGTTCATTTACATGCAAATCAAGTGAAATTTCTGTGAAGAACATCCCGTATTGACTCATGCTTTGAAGAGAATATTCAAAAAGTCCGCGGTTGTCTGTCTTGAAATGAATCTCCCCTGCTTTCGGAAGAATCGCTTCATATGTCGCTAAAAATGTCTTGTACGTCAAGCGACGTTTCGCATGGCGTGTTTTCGGCCACGGGTCTGAGAAGTTTAAGTATACGCGGTCGACTTCTCCAGCTTCAAAATATTCGACGAGTCGCTTCGCATCAACCGTCAGTACTCTCACGTTCGGCATCGGCGTCTCGACGAGCTTTTGAACGATTGAGACAGCTACGCTTTCAAATAGTTCGATTGCGATAAAATTCACGTCCGGGTGCTGTTTCGCCATCCCTAAAATGAATTGTCCTTTCCCTGAACCGACCTCGATAAAGAGTGGGTGGTCATTGCCGAACTCGGCGTCCCACTTCCCTTTTAATTGTTCAGGATGTTGAATAAATACGTGTTCTTGAGCTTCCATATATTCTTTTGCCCAAGGCTTATGTCGTAAACGCATGAAAATCCTACCTTTCGTTCATCAAATGTTCAAGTTTAATGGGAATATGCACGTTCCGTACGAGCAGTCCTCTTGCGATTATACACGAAATCATAGTTTAATGAACGTGAATCATCCTTCACAAGGAGGTTAGATACGATGAGTACATTAGATCAATTCTTAATTTTTTATGCGGCTCCACTTACGTTTTTCGCAGGCGTCATCGCAACGTTCGTTTGGGCTTACTTCATGAATCCAGACGACATCTAAACACATTCAAAAAGGGGTGGCACTCAGCCATCCCTTTTAATTGATTCGTTCATACGCCTCATCGATCAATTCGCGCAGTACATGAAAACCTTCTGTTCGTGCTGCATCGTTTCGTTCCCCATAAATCGTTAAAATCGTTTGGGCAATCGCATACCAATGCATTCGATTATGAAGCTCACTCGAAATTTCGACCCCATAATGCGTGAACCAACGCTCCCATTCCGTCTCTTCAACATAGCTATAGACTACCATCGCCAAATCAAAGGCACGGTCCGCGATGATCGCATCGTCCCAATCCGTCAAATAGAGAAGACCGTTTTCATCTTCAATCCAATTGTTGTGATTTAAATCAGAGTGGCATACGACGAACTCTTGCTCGTCGACTTTAGGCAAATGGTGTTTTAACCATTGAATCGCCTCTCCGATCGTAGGATCTGTCTCATCTTGTTCGTATGCCTCACACTGATGAAGCAACAAGTGCGGCGTCACCGGTGTGTGATTTAATTGTTGTAACATGAATAATAGCTCTTTCGAATCATGAATCTTTCCGAGTTGTGCCGCGACATCTGGTCGCTTCATATCTTCTGGTGAAAGTTCGCGGCTCTCAATGAATTGTTGGGCACTTAATACGTCCCCGTTAAACATCCGCTTTGTCCAAAGAAGTTTCGGAACAATTCCTTCCGCTGAAAGAATCGCCAAGAATGGAGAAGAATTCCGTTTCACAAAAATCTTCTGTTGGCGCGTCGTCGCTACATACGCTTCGCCCGTAATACCTCCGGCAGAAGCGACTGTCCACTCTTTACCGAGCGCACCGACTATATCTGAATACATATTCATCACGCTCAAATCTTACTTGAATTAAAGAGATACAATCAACATCTTAACACGCGAGAATCGTCATTGACAACGACTCGACTTGAATGTGTGACGGGTTTCTTTCGATTGGGACGAGGCTTGCCGTTTCACCCTGAACGTAGACGTTCCATTTCGCATCGCTCTCGAATGACAGTTTTTCGAACGTTCCATTAATATATACGCGTACCCGCTGCCAAGCGTCATACGAGTGGCTCGCCGTCAGTTCATAAATGATGACGCCCGGCGGCGACGGCAGGAATGTGAAATGGTCGATGACTTCCTGACGTGAATCGTAACGGAAGCATGTATGCAGTCGTCGCAGTTTCAATAGCGTCTTCACATACTCGATCTCACTGATTCGCGCATCGCGTAAGTCCCAATCGAAATGATTGATGTGGTCTGGTGAATTATAGCTATTCTCCACGCCATGTTTCGTTCGACCGAACTCTTGACCCGCGTGGATAAATGGGATCCCTTGAGACGTGATAACGACCGCATTGGCGAGTCGCTGCATTGCGAGGCGAGTCGCTTCATCAACCCCTTCACACGACAACTGTAATTTGTCATAAATCGTATAATTGTCATGGGCTTCGGCATAGTTGATTGAATACGTCGGACTCGGGAAACGTCCGACCGTCACGTTCGGGATATGGACGGCCCCGGTCAGACATTCACGGAGCTCCCATTCTCGCCATTCATTTCCTGAAATGAATCCACGTTCTCGGTCATTGAAGGTCGAGCCTTTTAGAGCATCTCGAATCATATCGTTAAAGTGTCCGATACGAGGCATTCGGGCTGCATTTTGCGAAGTCGCCTTCAAGGACTGTCCGAGAGGTGTCGCCAAGTCCCACCCTTCTCCATACACAAGGATGGACGGGTCAACTTTATCAAGGGCGGCTCGCACCTGATTCATCGTCTCGACGTCATGAATCCCCATCAAGTCGAAACGGAATCCGTCCACTCGATAAGTTGTCGCAAAGTATGAGACGAAGTCGACAATCATTCGCCGCATCATATAACGTTCCGATGCCGTATCATTCCCGACACCGGTCCCGTTTGCGACCGTTCCGTCATGCTCATAACGAAAATAATAATAAGGAACGAGAGCCTCGAGCGGAGAATGCTCACGAATATAGATGTGATTCATCACGACGTCTGTGACGACACGGAGACCTGACCGATGAAGATCCGCGACAAGTGACGCGTACTCGAATACCCGACTCATCGGAACATCCGGGCTAGAGGCGTAACTTCCTTCAAGGCTGAACCAATGAATCGGGTCGTAACCCCAGTTATACGGCATTCGTGTCGCTTCATCGACACTTCCGAAATCATGAACGGGTAACAATTGGACATGGGTCACGCCGAGTTCTTTTATATAATCAAGTCCTGCACTGTGACCGTCTTTCGTCTGAACTCCTTTTTCGCTTATCCCTCCGTATAGACCTTTCAGTTGGCTCAACGATGAGGGATGGCTTGTGAAGTCTCGGATGTGCAGTTCATAGATGACGGCATCGGTCGCTTTCCAAAGAGGTGGACGCGGAGCTTGTTCGACTTGTTCATTCACAAATCGTTCCACGTCCATCAATACCCCAAACTCTCCGTTCAAGCTAACGGCTCTTGCATAAGGGTCAACGACTTGTCTCGTATCGACGGGTGTCTTTACTTCTAAACGATATAGCATCCCTTCGAACGCTTTTGGCACTTCTCCATTCCACTCTCCACGAGAACCGCGATGCATATGGAAGCGTTCGAGTTCACGGTGGTTCATGTCGTCATGGACGGTAATCCACATCGAGAGTGCGACAGGCGACCATACGGTCACTTCCATCCCGTGTGGTGTAAATGACACACCGAGTGGTCCATCATATGAGAACCGACGCTCGAACTCTTCGGAGCGTACAATTTCTCGTGGAACGATGACCGTCGTCTTTTGTCCCGGATGAAACACCGTATACATCATCTCTAAAGAAATAGGTTCATATAGTCGCAGAATTTGTTCAATCATCCCTGATTCGGTCACATGTTGTTGTTCAATCATGTAGTCAATCTGGCGTCCATTCTGTTCGATTTGTACTGGAACGGATTCATATTCGCGCACAATCTCAAGTTGTATGGTCTCAAATGATACGAAAGACGCGCTCTCAATCGTTACATGCGAGGCAGTCTTTTGATCTGGTGTGTGATGCATATGCGTCCCTTCCTCTCAATCACTGATCCATAAATTGACGAAATGGCATCTTGGCTGTCACTTCTAACAATGTAGCGACATCACGGACTTGCTGCGCTTTTACAATCGGTGCGCGCCCATTCACTTGTTTCATCCATTCTTTATAATCATTTCGTCCCACATAATGCGTCGTTCGAACGCTCGGAACGTTATCAAAATAACCATCTGCTGCAATGACGACCTTTTGAAGGACACCCGCATAGTTCGGTACAATTTGTCGAACAAGTTCTTCGGTGCGTGTCAACGCAATGAGCGGGTTCACTACACGAGTATTTTCCCCTTTCAGCGGTTGATGAACCCACGTCTTCTCTTTCGATATGTGATAGATGCTTCTGTCTCCCTCGAGCCACTCTATGATATAGAGATGCGTCGGACCGACAAGGACATGACTTAATTCAACGGTCGCACCGTTCCACTCAATGACGGGACGATAAAAGAAGAAGTGTCGTTCATTCCATTCGGAACGCATCACGCGATATGCAAAATCTCTCGTGAATGCCAAATGTGGTAAATCTGCCTCAAGTACCCCTTCACAAGCAAATTGCAGTTTTTGAATGTGTCGGCGCTCTCGAAGTAATTTCTGATACTGTGATTCGGCGAGGGGTTTCGGTTCTAGTTCAATCCGTTCCGACTTCGCCCAAAATTTCCACCACGGCCGATCGATCTCAAGCACTTCGACCGGACTCAGTCGATTGTTTTCATGAAGACGCTGCAATCGGGCCGTATCGGATTCTACATATTCTAAATAGCGATTGTATTGATCTAATACATCACGTTCATATTTTGAGATTACGTCAAAAATTTTAACCGGGATTGCCATATGTCCTCCTCTGGCCGTCTTAACGGAAATACTTCAATCGCCCTATAGGACGGAGTATGATTCGGCTGCACTTCATACAGGATCACTTCTTCCACCGACTCGGTTACGTTGAACTCGGGTGGGACGTAAGCAATCCGTTCCCCCTTGTCCCATTTTTTTGCGAGAGTGACATGAGGGACGAATGTTTTTCGGTCTAAATTCGGAATCAATGCGACGAGCTCTTGACGCAGCGCCGTCGCAAATCGCTGAAGAGCATCTGACGCATCAGGTACAATCGTCAACACGCGTGGACGGTCCGCTCTCCCGAAATGGTCGATGGCATGAAACGTCAACGTGAACGGAAGGGTTTCTTGACTGATTCTTCTAGTGATTTCTTTCACTTCATCCAGCTCTTCACCATCGATCCCCCCTAAAAATTGTATCGTCAAATGAAACTCGTCCGGTCGATAAATTCGCCGATACGAGTAATACGGTAAGATGGCTTGTTGCACAGCGGCGAGTTCGGCCGCTTCGATTGGAATCGCAATAAAATAATGCGTGCTCATCTGATTCATCCTTTCAGTGCGCGACGTGACAGTCCAATCCAAATCACTGCCCCGATTGCCGTGACGATCGTATACATCCAAAATACGCCGATGATGTCATCGAGTTCGATGATTGTACCACTCAACTTGTTGAATCCCGCTGTCGCAAGTCCCGAAGTCAACGCCATGTAAACACCGATTGCCGTTGAAGAGACTTGACGGTCGACAAGTTTCCGGACGAACTGAAGCGCGACCGGAATTAAAAGTCCGACGACGAGACCTTGTGCAATCGCCAGAAGCCAAACGACCCAAATGGGCGGCTCCAATGCAAGGATTCCATTTCGCATGGCCGAGATGGCTGCCGCCCCGACGAGTACCGGGACACTGCCGAAGCGTTCTACAAATTGTGATGCCACTTTCATGAAGGGAATTTCAAACAAAACCGCGACGAGGAATAGTGTTCCGACGAGCGTCGTCGATCCCCCGCTACTTGTCACGTACAATCCAAAATAATAGTTGTTCGCATAAATTGGTCCGAAGACGAGCATACCCCCGAGCAGAAAGAATAAGAAGGACTTATTCCATACAGCTGTCCATGAAATCGGAGCTAACGTGACGTCACGAATCGAGCTCTTTTCCGGAATCATTCGGACAAACACACTTCCGAGGATAAGTAAGACGGCACTTAATACGAACGTACTAGCAAGGCCCCACGTCGTATCGGAAATCCACCCCATCGCAAACACCGCGATGGCAAAACCTGCCGACCCATATAGACGAATTGCACCGTAGTCTACTTTGGAACGGACTGTATAGTCGAGTGTCATCATATCGACGAGCGGAATGTGTGCACATTGGAACACCGACCAGATGACCATGAGCACCACGATCCATACGTAAGAAGTCGCCACTAAAAAAGTAAACGAAATGAGGGCTGCGCTTAACATCGCTAACATGAGCCACGCCTTCACCCGCCCGGTGCGATCGGTCAACATTCCCCAAAGTGGTTGTACACCAATCGAAAGAATGGGAAGAATGGCCACGATATTTCCGACCTGACTAGGACTCAGTCCGAATTGATCTTGTGAAAAATATAAAGCCATGTAAGGGATCAATGCCCCTTGTGCGAAGAAAATGGCGACGTACACAGATTGAAACAATCTTTTTTGCGAATTCAATGATAACTTCCTTCCTAAAGGACAGAGAGCCGACTACATCAGTCAGCTCTCCATAGTTCTTATTTAGCGAGCTCGTAAATCGCTTCAGCATAAATCGCTGCTGCGCGTAATAAATCTTCTATCTCCATATATTCATCGACCTGATGCGCTACATCTTTAGCGCCTGGGAACAATGCACCGAATGCGACCCCCGCCTCGAGTGAACGGGCGTAAGTTCCCCCACCGATTGCCATCAAGTTCGCATGCTCCCCCGTCTGACGTTCGTACACACTAGCGAGCGTTTTCACGAGCGGGTGATCTTCAGCTACGTGATGCGGTGGCATATGTTGACGCGTCTTCAGTTCAAAACCGAACGACAACGCGATTTCACGTAGGTTTTGTAACCGCTCTTCAAACTTCGCCGTATAAGGGTAACGAATGTTAACCGTTGCCGTGCGCTCGTCATCGTTGTAACGGAACACACCACCATTGATCGTCAAATCACCTGTCTCGTCACTTGCCTCAATCCCGAGCGAAATCCCACGAGAATCTGCAAATACGTGACGAACAAGTTCAATATAGCGTTCCCCTTGAATATCGAGAGGCAGGTGCAACAGGAATCCAGCGAGGACATAGGCGGCGTTGATCCCGTTGTCCGGCTCCATTGCGTGCGCCGCTTTCCCTTTCATCGTGAACGTATATGTGCCACGGTCATAAACGCACGTCCCGTCCGCTTCATACTTTTCAAGATAAGCCTCGAATTTTTCTTCGAGTACCTCGTCTGTCTTCAATTCAGCTTTCGCGAAGTCCGGCACCATATTCGGACGCTCTCCACTCGTGAATGAGAGAAGGTGATACGCCGACTCTGGTGCGCGTTGAATCGGAAGTTGTGTCAATACACCGTCATATAGCCCTTTCTCCGCGTTAATGATTGGGAAGTCCGCGTCTGGTGCAAAGCCGTATGTCGGCATCTGTTCTTGTTTAAAATATTCGCGGACACAGCGCCATTCGCTCTCCTCGTCGCAACCTGCGATCAGGCGGACACGTTTCGAGAGCGGTAACCCGAGTTCTTTTACGATCCGTAAACCATAGTAAGCAGCCATCGATGGTCCTTTATCATCATTGCTTCCACGAGCGACGATTTTTCCGTCCGAGGTAATCGTCGGATTGAACGCACCATACGTCCACCCTTCGCCTGCAGGAACGACGTCAAGGTGACATAAGATCCCGACGATGTCCTCACCATCCCCATACTCCAAATGTCCTGCAAATCCACCGACGTCTTTCGTTTTAAAGCCATCTCGCTCACCAATCTCAAACATGTAATCGAGCGCTTTTCGAACCTCTGGTCCGAATGGCATGTTCGGTGCAGCTTTTGATTCATCGAGCACGCTAGGGATTTGTAGTAATCCTTTTAAATCTTCTAAAAATGCATCTTTACGATTGTCGACTTCTTGTCTCCAATTCATGTTCATCTCCCCTTTTGCGAATGTTCTCTCCCTTACTAGTATATCCAAATGAATGAAAGACGAACATTCATTTAGAAAAGTTTTTTTCGTTCGTGTTTGACCTCGTTTTAAATACAAAAAAACAATCTTCATTCGATATTTACGTTCATAATCAAATCTTTACAAACAGATTGTTCGTGCTTTCTACTTGCATTTTTGTACAGGAGCGGTATACTAAAGGTGTAATTTTAGAAAATAACAATTTTATATTTCATTTTGTCGTCTGTAGGTATGGTTTATCATTATTCTACACATTGGGAGGTTATCCAATGAAAGGCTCAACAGATCGGATGTTAACGCGCATCAAGTCCATTTATTTGTTCATCAATGAAAGGGAGACAGTTACCACTTCAGAACTAGTAGAAGAGTTCGGCATCACGTCGCGCACTGTGCAACGTGATTTGAACGTACTTGAGTACAATAATCTTGTGGAGAGCCCTAGCCGTGGCACGTGGACTTCATCGAAACGTTCACTCAAGACGGCAAATTGAAACGTATATGTAGATTCAAGAGACCTGACATTCAGGTCTCTTTTTTATGAATGAAGGTCTCGTGGTTTTAGATTGTATCAATTGTTCAAGATGAGGTGATGATGTGAAAGAAGAAATAATGAAGTATATAGATGACAGTTTTCCAAACTTATCTGGAGAAGTCCATCTAAGATTCGAACTCGGCGAACCGTATAAAAACGGAACAGATGAGAGAATAGAGCAAGTAGTTGCGAGAGTGACAACATTGTTCGAGGAAGTGTTTCAATCTGATGATTACATCCATATCTTTATCAAGGATTGGAACGAAACAGAGGACATCATGTTCGGGAATACCACTCCCGAATATTTGTATGGTTTATTCATGAAGCAACAGATTGAAGAAGAAACGTTATTCGAATTAAATGAAGATATAGACGAAAAAACAGGGGGAATTATAGAAATCAAACATGAATATAAAGCGAAATTCGTATCCTCGCAGATAAAGTCAATCCCTTACGAGAAAATCCTTAGAGGTATAGGAAATTACGAGCAAGGAAGAGACCCTTCGATTGGACAAACTGTATACTTTATAAGCACCGAAAAGAACATCGTTTTTTATATGTACGATGATCGAGGTTGTATCATAAGTTCAAATGAAGTTGAACCACTTGTCCTTTTGTATCATAAATATAACGATTGGTTGGTTGACTCTTGGCGTGATGATTTTGATGACATTTTCAAAAAGATATGATCGAAAATCAGAGCTTTTTACGCAAAAAAGAGAATCCGTCCCATCGGACAGATTCTCTCTCACCTCATTAATTATTGGAGAAACAGTTGAACTTCTTCTTCCGTCAACTCACGATATGCCCCGAGCTCAAGCGTCTCATCGAGTTCTAGCTCCCCGATTTGAACACGCTCTAATCGCTCGACGTGTTTGCCTACCGCCGCGACCATTCGTTTCACTTGGTGATATTTCCCCTCAGACAACGTGAGACGAATGACCGACCGACGCCCGCTCCGACTCAAAATCTCGAGTCGGGCCGGTTTCGTCGTATATCCATCCTCTAATTCGACGCCGTTCGCGAATGCCTTGATGTCGTCCACGGTCATCTCCCCATCGACTTCGGCGATATACACCTTGTCGACATGTTTACGAGGTGACATGAGCGCATGATTGAACGCACCATCGTTTGTGATGAGGAGAAGGCCCGTCGTATCTTTATCGAGCCGTCCGACCGGGAAAAGGTCGTAATGGGCATACTCCGGATCAATCAACTCGATGACCGTCGTCTTGACTTGATCTTCCGTCGCACTAATGACCCCTTCCGGCTTGTTCATCATGAAATAGATGTAGGGCCGATATTCAACGACTTCCCCGAACACGGTGACCCGTTCTGATTCTGGGTTAACGTGCTGTTTCGCATCTTTTACAGGGACATCATCGACTCGTACTGCCCCTTGTTTTAATAGGATTTTTACATCTTTTCGTGAACCATATCCCATGTTCGATAGTAATTTATCAATTCGCATTATCCGTTCCTCCGATATTCAAAGCGTTTCCCTAATAATTTCCCTGCAAGATGGCTGCGCCAGCCGAGATATCCGTATACGAGAATCCCGACAATGACACCGACGATTGTCGCAAAGATATCATTTCCCCAACTCGCTTCATCTTGCAACGTGACGAGAAGGGAAAGGTAAACAGCCGCAAACATCGCCGCCCCCATCAAGAACATTAAGATGGTCCGACGAAGCAATTGCTTATACGGGAAGTGAAGAGAGCGCTGAATCATCCATACCATGAGCACAATCGCCACAATGTATCCAGCAATCGTCGCATAACCCGCACCGATACCACCAAGCCAATAGACGAACGGTACGTTCAGGGCGAGTTTCGCCAACAGACCCATCGATGTAGCAAAGATGGTGAAGTACTGGCGGTTAATCCCTTGGAGGATCGCAGCCGCAACCGAGTAATAGGCTAAGAAGAAAGCACTCGGTGCATAATGAAGTAAATACACCCATCCTTCACGGTCTCCCGGAAACAACGTCCCAAACAGCGGCTCCGCGAGAGCCACGAGACCGATGACAGCAGGAATTGTCACGAAGAACGAGACTTGGAAAATATGATTGACTTGATTTCGTACCTTCAGCATATCTCCTGTCGTGAAGGAACGGGTCACGAGCGGGATGGTCGCCATCGAGACACTCGCCGCAATCGACACGGGGATCAATACAATTTTATGTGCGTTTCCGGTTAAGAATCCATAGGCCGAAGTCGCTTCGGATACGGTCGCACCCGAACTGAGTAACGTATTGACCATCGTCAACTGATCAATCAGCTGATAGAGAGGGGTCGATACCCCGACCATCACGATTGGGATCGAGTAGCTGAGCAACTCGAGTAACAACGACTTCATCGAACGGACAGGTGTGCCCGCTGGATTATCTGTCTGACGATGGATGTCTTTTCGACGCTTCCAGTACATCATGAGTACGACGAAACTACCGATTGCCCCAACAAAAGCACTGAACGTCGCAATCGTGACGGCAATGACTTTCAATCCATTCAGTTCAGTCGTCTCGACGGATTGCGTTCCCCCAAGAGCGTTCGCGATTGGTCGAATGAAGTCAGAGTCCGCAAAGACGAACAAGACGAGCATCGTCCCGCTGAGAAGGAATAGAATGCGCACGATCTGTTCGACGACTTGTGAGATTGCCGTCGGAGCCATGTCTTGATGTCCTTGGAAATAACCACGAACCATACTCATCGCTGGGATGAGTAGTAACGCAAAACTGACGCTTCTCGTCACGAGTGTGAGCGAGTCAATGTATTGCTGATTGTTCTCCGAATTTCGGACCATCAGCTCGGATAGCCATGGTGCCGCAAAAAAGAGTAATAAAAAAGCGACGACACCGGTCGCAAGCATCAGCTTCATTCCTTGTCGGAACAATCGTTGACTCGTTCCGTACTCTCCTAGCGCATTGTATTTGGCGATAAATTTCGAGACGGCAACAGGAATCCCTGCCGTCGATATGGAGATCATGATTGCGTAATACGTATATGCAGCTTGATACAACGTCACTCCGGCAATCCCGACCATCGCTTGGAACGGGAATGTATACAACAGCCCTAACATCCGGGAAATCAAGTTTCCCGCTGATAAAAGAAGCGTTCCTTTGACGAAGGAGGCTCTTCCAGAATCTTGTTTGGCGCTTGATGACATGAGGCACCTCCATCTATAAATCAACTATTCATATGAATTCGGTTTTACAAAACAACCGCTTCTCATTATACTCTTACTGTTACGGATAATAAAGTTACGATAATTTTACTAATCATATAGATGAAGAAATGAGGAGATTTTACATGAAGGATGTCATCGTCATCGGCGGAGGTCCAAGCGGACTTATGGCCACGTATGCGGCTGCAAATAGCGGCGCATCGACCTTGTTAATTGATAAAGGGTCTAAACTCGGTCGGAAATTAGCGATTTCAGGTGGAGGGCGTTGTAACGTCACGAACCGAAAACCAATCGATGAATTGATTCAGTTCATCCCTGGGAATGGCCGCTTTTTATATAGCGCCCTCGCTCAGTTCGACAACCAATCGATCATCGACCTGTTCACAGGATTCGGCATCCCGCTGAAAGAAGAGGACAACGGGCGCATGTTCCCAGTGACCGATAAGGCACAAGACGTGGTCAACACGTTGCTTCGTGCGATTGAAGACCTCGGTGTCGAGATTCGAAAAAAAGCAGAAGTTAAAACGCTACATTTTAATGAAGAAAACGAGTTTCACGCGGTCGAGCTGATGGACGGAGAAATGATTGAAGCAAAAGCTTGTGTCGTCGCGGTCGGCGGACAATCCGTGCCTCACACTGGTTCGACGGGTGATGGTTATCCGTGGGCACAGAAAGCCGGGCATACGATCACGGAGCTATTTCCGACAGAGGTGCCGATCAAGTTGAACGATTCGTTCATCGGAACAAAACAACTTCAAGGACTATCGTTACGTGACGTCGCGTTGACGGTGCACGGCAAAAAAGGAAAAGCTATCAAGACGCACCAAGGCGACATGATCTTTACCCATTTCGGGATTTCAGGTCCAATCGCACTCCGTTGCAGTCAGTACACGATTAAAGAACGGAAACGCAGCAAAGAACAAGTCGTCCTCCTATCACTCGACTTCTTCCCGGACACGTCACGAGATGCGCTCGTCCAGGAATTGTGGAACCAAGTACAGGGTCAACCGAAGCGTGCCGTCAAAAACGTATGGAAAGGCTATATCCCCGAGCGACTTCTTGACTTGTTGCTAGAAGAACTCACATTTGGCGAAGAAGACGCGAGTCAGTTGAAGAAGCAATCCGTCATTGATTTCGCAACGCGTTTAAAAATGTTCGAGATGCACGCCGTCGGGACGCTCGACTTTGACAAAGCGTTCGTCACAGGTGGTGGCGTTTCGGTTAAGGAAGTTGCGCCACAGACGATGATGTCGAAGAAGGCACCAGGTCTCTTCTTTGCCGGTGAAGTGCTCGACATTCATGGATACACAGGCGGCTACAACATCACGGCCGCTTTCACGACAGGACATTGCGCCGGATCGCACGCAGCTGCACTGGCCACAGAGCGGTAAAAGCATTGTTTATAAAGCAATGGCACATGCGTCTCATCGTAGTGATTTAATGCACAATCAAAAGGCTTGACCCCTGAATGAGACAGGGTCAAGCCTTTTGACATTCATTTTAACTTAATTCCCCAATTTCATAACGCCTTCATACTTATAACCTTCCAAAATCTCGTGGTCTTCTTTAAACGTCCACTCAGAAATCGACAGCTCTGGGTGCGCCGTCAAATATTCATGGAGCACATCCCTACCTAGAATATAGTTACTCCAACGCGGAATGTCTTTTTGATTATTTCCCACCACAAAATCGTTAAAGGATGTTTCATAATCATTCACTCGACTCGCGATATGTTCCATGGTCGCATCATCGATTGGTACATACCATGGTGGAGTTACCCCTTTGACAATGCGGTCGGCAAACGCATCCGCTTTCCCTTCGATGATGATAGAGTCGAGAATCGAACTAAGGTTATATTCGTTTTGATCACGAAGGATCAGGTGATGGTACTCGTGAGCCGTCGAATGAGCTAGCACACCTTTGTCATAATCTGTATCGAGAAACAAGATGAAGGCGTCTTTATAAGCTGAGGCTCCTACTCCTTCCATCGGCCCACTATCGTAGAAGAATTCAGGATTATACGGTGCGATAAACACGGTACTTTTCTTTTTAGGAAGGACTTGATTTGAATCCGCGTATGTGGAAGTAATAATTTCTTTAATCTCGTCATGTTTATCAATTAACGTATCAAGTTGCTTTAGCAATTGTTGCTTATGAGGCGTCGGCTTCAGAGAAAAGTTTGTTTTGATGAGGGATGTATCGATTTTTTCTTCCTCTCCGACCTCTCCTATGTAATCTAATACATATTTCTTGAAGTTCTGTTTGTTCTCCTCCGCATCGGTTGTTTCAAGGGATGCATTCAAATATTGTTGGTATTGGGTGTAAAGTGGGACGATTGTCAATTCATTCTCTTCGTTGATTTTTATCGTTTCGATTGAAACGTCAGGCTCAGACGTTTTAGATTCTGACGTTTTTTCATCATTGCTACATGATGCTAACAGAAGTACTGAACTACAACATAGAATACCGAATAATTTTTTCAGTTAAATAACCTCCATCTCAATGATTAATATCCCTCACTTGTTTACTTATGTTAAATTATACCATAAATTACTCTTATGACCTTTCAGATACCATCTAGTATCATGATGTCGTCACGACCACAACAAAAAAAACGACTCAAACCCTTTCTAATGAGGGCTCAAGCCGTTTGTGATTATTCTTTCCCTGCAATTTGACGACGCACTTCTTTTTCGAGCTCCGGCTCCGGAGGCATCCATCCTTCAGGTTTCATAACTTTGTTGTCCGACTCGCGTAAAATCGGTTTCCCGTCCGGTCCAAGCTTCGCCATATTGGCACGCTGGACGATTTCAAACAACGGAACGGGATCAAGTCCGAGTTCAACGAAACTGCCCATCACAAAATATAACGCATCCGTTAACGCATCCCCTTGACCAACGAGGCGTTCCACATCATCTGACGGTGGTGCGTCTTGTAATGATTTTTGGACCGCTTTTTGGAAGCCTTCTTGGAATTGCTCGATGGCCTGTAAGAACTCTTCTTCAGTCTGTGACGATTGGTGTAAAAATTCAACGACCGCTTCCTCTGCCGTCCAAACCGATCGTTTTGTCGCACGATCAAGTGTCAACGGTTGCGGAGATTTTGCTCCTGGATGTCCGAAAGTCTCGTGGAATTGTTTCACTTCTTCAAAAAAGTAACGTTTGCTCATCTGTCTTTCCCCCATTGTTAGTCCACAGAGACGAATGCATCCAAATCGAATACTTCCGGGTGGACGATTGCAAAGATTTCATTGTCTTGTAAAAACATGCCGGTCGAGTCATACACGCGAGGTGTCACCATCTGACCGTTGATGGTACCTTCTTCCGGGTTGACCGTATAGAGGACGAGCTCTTCCGAGTCGAGCACGTATATTCGGCCTTGTCGCTCGACAAGCCCAACGCCTTCGAATCGCTCAAACTTTTGCTGGATTGAGGCGCTCATCCCGTCAGCCGATAACGCTTGACGCGAATCGAGCATCCATTCCGTTTCCGGTTCTCTTTCCTCGACTGCCTCATCTGGCGTATCCTGTTCATTCTCAGGTGCCTCTTCTTCCGTGGCGGCCGCCTCACTAGAGACACCGTCACTCGTCGACACATTTTCTGTCGTCGCTTCTTCTGTTGATTGTTCAGTACCATCAACATTATCTTCCGATTCTGTTGATTCTTCTGACTCGTTTTCCGCAGACGCTTCCGGTTCGATTTCACGCTCTTCGATATAAAGGAGCTCAAGGTCCGGCGTGTCTGCTAATCGATTCATCATGAAAAGACGATTCGATTCTCGGTCATAGCCGAGACCAAAGATTCGGTCTTCCGATACGAGACCTTTGATTTGTTTACGTGGTCTCTCGACCCAGCGTCCTTCTTCTCGCTCGATTGTAATGAGCGTACCGTTTGCTGTCACCGCATATACGAGGTTCTCTTCGACCATCCGCATCCCGATAAAGTCATCGAGGCGCGCCTGACCCGTATTTTCGAGTTGAAGCACTGAGTTGACGCGTGTACCGTTCCCACTCACTTCGAAAAACTCAGCCTGCTCGGTAAGCACGAGATAAGCCCCGATCGTATCGCTGTAGTACACTTCATCGATCTGGTTGATTTGCTCGAGCGCATCGGTCGTATCAATATCTTCGTCATCTTGTGCTGCCTCCACAGGTGGGAGGGATGCCGTTTGATGACTCGTTTGAATGTCGATTTTTTCAAATGTCGAGGCGACCTGCCGCTGAATCTCTTCGTCAGAGAAGACAAAGACATAGCAAAGGATCACGCCGACCACGACAGCACATAGTGTCGTGTATAGCACATAAGAACGTTTCATGGACATGTCGTCCCCTTCTACTTCAGTATCGCCCTTTAGTGTATCAAAACCGACCGTAAAAGAAAATGACCTCACCAAAAAGAAAAGAATGTGCGACAATGTCACACATTCTTTCGATTATCCAACTACGATATTGACGAGTTTTCCAGGAACGACAATGACTTTACGAACCGTCTTGCCTTCTGTGAACTCTTGGACACGCTCGTTGCCGAGTGCCTCCGCTTCAAGCGCTTCTTTTGATGCGTCACGCGAAACGTGCATTTTCGCACGAAGTTTCCCGTTCACTTGGATGACGACTTCAATCGTGTCACTCACAAGTTTTGACTCATCGTACGTCGGCCAAGCCGCATACGTCAACTCTTCCGTCATGCCCATCTTCTCCCACAACTCTTCAGACAAGTGCGGAGCGACAGGTGAAAGCATCTTGATGAAGTCGACCATTTGCGATTTTGGCAACGTCTCTTGTTTGTTCGCTTCATTGACGAAGACCATCAACTGCGAGATTGCTGTGTTGAAGCGAAGTGCTTCATAGTCTTCAGTGACTTTTTTCACCGTCTGATGATACGTACGTTCAAAGTCGGCAGTTGGTGCCACGTCCGCAAAGTTCGTTTGATCGAACAAACGCCATACGCGGTCGAGGAAGCGACGTGCCCCGTCAAGTCCATTCGTTGACCATGCGATTGCCGCATCAAGTGGGCCCATGAACATTTCATAAAGACGAAGTGTATCCGCGCCGTGTGACTTCACGATATCATCTGGGTTGACGACGTTCCCACGAGATTTCGACATCTTCTCGTTGTTTTCACCGAGAATCATACCTTGGTTGTACAATTTTTGGAACGGTTCGTTCGTCGGGACGACACCGATATCGTAAAGGACTTTATGCCAGAAACGTGCATAGAGCAAGTGAAGAACGGCATGTTCCGTACCACCGATATACAAGTCGACTGGAAGCCAACGCTTGAGTTTTTCAGGGTCCGCGATCATTTCTTCGTTATCTGGATCGATGTAACGGATGTAGTACCAGCAGCTACCTGCCCATTGTGGCATCGTGTTCGTCTCGCGACGACCTTTTTCCCCCGTGACGGGATCTGTGTACGTCAACCACTCTTCTGCGTTCGCGAGTGGCGACTCACCTGTACCAGATGGTTTGATTTCATCGATGATTGGAAGTTCGAGCGGAAGCTCTTCGACCGGTACCGTCTTCATCGTTCCGTCTTCCATGTGGACGACCGGAATCGGTTCTCCCCAGTAACGTTGACGGCTGAACAACCAGTCACGAAGACGGTATGTCGTCTTCGCACGACCCGTACCCGCAGCTTCAAGTTCTTCAATAATCGTCTTGATCGCATCGGCTTTATTGAGTCCGTTCAAGCTACCTGAGTTGACGTGCTCCCCGTCTTCGACATAAGCCGCCTCTTCCAAGTTTCCACCTTTGACGACTTCACGGATTGGGAGGTCGAACGTTTTCGCAAACTCATAATCACGCTCATCGTGTCCAGGAACGGCCATGACTGCACCTGTCCCGTATGTCGAGAGGACATAGTCTGCTGTCCAGATCGGAAGTTTCTCACCGTTCACCGGGTTGATCGCATAAGCGCCCGTGAAGACTCCTGTCTTCTCTTTAGCGAGGTCTGTACGCTCAAGGTCCGTCTTCTTCGAAACTTCCTCGATGTATGCTTCTACTGCCGTTGATTGTTCAGGCGTTGTGATCACTTTCGTGAACGGATGCTCCGGTGCGAGCGTCACATATGTCGCTCCGTGAAGTGTGTCCGGACGTGTCGTGAAGACCGTGACAATCTTGTCGTGACCGTCGACTTTAAAGTCGACCTCGGCACCGACCGATTTCCCGATCCAGTTGCGTTGCATCTCTTTGACGCTCTCTGGCCAGTCAAGACCTTCCAAGTCTTCAAGCAAACGCTCCGCGTATTCTGTGATGCGGAGCACCCACTGTTTCATCGGGACGCGGTATACCGGGTGGTTCCCACGCTCTGACAACCCATCGATAACTTCTTCGTTCGCAAGGACCGTGCCAAGTGCCGGGCACCAGTTAACGGCAACTTCGTCGACGTATGCGAGGTCACGCTCGAACAATTGCGTGAAGATCCATTGTGTCCATTTATAATATTTCGGGTCCGTCGTGCTGATTTCACGAGCCCAATCATACGAGAAACCGAGTTCTTTCAACTGACGGCGGAACGTCTCGATGTTACGTGCCGTGAATTCGCGTGGGTCATTCCCTGTGTCGAGCGCGTACTGCTCGGCAGGAAGACCGAACGCATCCCAGCCGATCGGGTGAAGGACGTTATATCCTTGCATCCGCTTCATACGGGCGATGATATCCGTCGCCGTGTAACCTTCTGGGTGACCAACGTGAAGGCCAGCACCTGATGGGTATGGGAACATATCAAGGACGTAGAAACAATCCTTCTCCGGGTCTTCTGTCGTTTTGAATGCGTCTTTCTCTTCCCAACGCTTTTGCCATTTCGGCTCGATTTCTTGATGTTTAAAATAGCTCAACATTCTTCCTCCTCTGCATAATAAAAAGCCTTCCGTCCCCGAAAATGGGACGAAAGGCTTGAAAGCTCTCCGCGGTACCACCCATGTTGCATTGCTGCCACTTGAGACGCCGATAACGAGGCGTAACCCCGGTTTTCCCTACTCGGTTCAGGAAAACAGCTCCAAGGCGAGTTCACGACCTCCATTTATCGATTCACACCAACCATCGACTCTCTTTGAAATGGAACGTTCGCTACTAATCCTCTTCATCGCTTGCTATTCATCGTAGTCTATTTTAGCCCATTCTGAAATTCAACGTCAACTTGAAGTTTTCAAGCTTTGACTTGTTTCTGCGTCGAAATGGTTTTAACAGCGAAGAATGCAATCAACCCAAATCCTACTTTATTGATCAAATCTGCCACGTTGTATATCAATTCGCGCACGAGTTGAACTTCAATCCCTGTAGCGAACAACGTCACAGCATAGCCGATTGGGTAAATCGCCCATCCAATCAAAATGAAGAGACGCATGTTGAGCAATGCTTTTCGAATAGGTGGAGGTGAAGACTCAGCCGCCTTCGTGACATTCGTGAAGAGCAAGTAAATAATATAAATCCAAGCGATACAACCTACAAGATATCCCCAAAGTCCAAGTTGCGTAAAGCCACCGTTCAAGTTAATCGATGACTCACCGAGATACCCAGCTACAATCATGATGATGTCTGCGATAATCAACTTCGTTAATAATCCAGTCTTCATCTTCCCTTGCAAACTAAGAAGTAGCGGGAACTTAATCAAAAGTAATGGTGTCGTCACGAGCCAATCGATGTACCGAATCTCCGTCGGAAAGCCTGTGATTTCCGACAGCAATCCAGAATCTCCGACCGCGTCTTTCATAAAGTAATAATGAATCGCTGCTACGAACGTGACAAGTGCCGCAACAGTCGCAACCGAACGGTATTCGGGATCAAGACTGCTCCGCTCAACTAGAAAATATAATGTCGCTGCCGCCATTCCTACAAAACCAACCCAAAACATATACTGCGTTGCCAATACGAGTAAATTGACTTCCTCGTTCATCATGCCCATCCCCTTTACTTCAGAGCTGACCGACAACAAACATATGTGGTTGAAAGGATCCTTCACCTAAATTTTATCTACGAAAGTCAATAAGACGAAGGTTTAAATCTGTAGAGAATATGCGAAATGTCACGAACTTTGAACATTTAATGAACGAATACGTAAAAAGACAATATTAGCCGTAATGATTAGCAAAATAATCAACGTGAATACTGCATTCATCCCGAACGCATCGAATAATAAGCCCGAGAATGTCGGTCCAATCATTCGTCCGACAGACGCTGCGATATTGACGAGCCCTTGATATTGTCCCGCCTTACCAGGAGGGGCAAGTTTTGCTGCAATCGTTGGGACTGCTGGCCAGACGAACATTTCCCCGATTGTCATGACGACCATCGCGACCATGAACATGCCAAATCCACCAGCGAACGGCACAATCAAGAAGGCACCGAGGAAAATCGAGGCCCCGATAATCAATTGACGTTTTAAGTCGTCCTCAAACTGTCGCAAGACACGGTTGAGTAACGGCTGTGCGAATACGATCATCGCCCCGTTCACCGTCCAGAGCAGTGAATATTGACTGATTGTGACACCAAGGTCTTTCGAATGAACGGCGATTGTCCCTTGCCACTGAACGTACACGAACCAAAGCACGGCGTAACCGACGGCGACATACCACATCGACTTCATTGTTGCGCTCGAGAGGGTCGTGGCGGCTGCCTCTAACTGTGATTGAACGACAGGACGTGCCGGGTTTTTCAGGTAGCGAAGTCCAAATAAAAGGACCACTACAAATAAGACCGACAAGAAGAAGTTTGCATAAAAGATCCACTCGATGTTCAAACGCGCGATTTGACCACTCATTGCCGTACCGAGTGCGACACCTACGTTTTGCGCAACGTAAATCGCGTTGAACGAACGGCGTCCACCCTCTGGCCAGATAAGTCCCGCAAACGCGTAAACGGTCGGAAAGACGAGTCCACCTGAGAACCCAATCATACCGAGCCACACCAAATAACCGAAGAACGTGGCGTGGAACAGTAAAAACCCGAGTGAGCTCGCAAGCAACAAACCGACAGAAATCATGAGCGTCATCTTTCCACCGATTCGGTCGAATAATGTCCCTCCGATGTAGTTTCCGACGATTGCGAGTGCGGAGTTCACAAGAAGTGCCACCCCAGCAAGTGTCATCGACTCACCTAAAAAATCATGAATATACAGTGTGTTAAATGGCCATAAAAAAGACGCCGCCGTTGTATTGAGCGCCATCGCAATGACTAGAATCCATACCGAAATTGGCATTTTATTGTTCACACCAAGTCCTCCTTTCATTCCTCTTTCACATCAAAAAAATCGGCACAAATGGCCGAATCGACAAGATTTCCTTATCAAACCTAAACGAATGCCAAAGAAGTGTCAAGAAAAATTACTTATTATGAAGTTTTGCCATTTTTCATTTGTGATAGCATGAGCAAGGAAGGAGAGATGTTGAATGAATCCATTTGGTCAAAACCGATATCATACGTTGAACGAGGCGTATCGCCGAGAATATGGAGGAAAGGTGTTCAAAGTCCCGCTCGATGGCGGATTCACCTGTCCGAACCGTGACGGGCTCGTCTCAAAGGGAGGATGTACGTTCTGTTCAGACGACGGAAGTGGTGACTTTGCAGGAAATGCTTGCGATCCGATTCCCGTTCAATTTGCCGAAGTGAAGGCCCGTCTTCACCGAAAGTGGAAGAACGCCAACTACATCGCTTATTTCCAAGCATTCAGTAACACGTACGCGCCGGTCGAACGGTTACGTGAGTTGTACGAACCTGCACTTCAAGAAGAAGGCGTCGTCGGTCTCTCGATTGCGACACGTCCGGACTGCTTGCCAGACGATGTCGTCGCCTATTTGGCAGAATTGAATGAACGTACGTCGCTTTGGGTGGAGCTCGGCCTTCAGACCATCCATGACACGACGGCGAAAAAAATCAATCGTGGACATGACTACGAGACATTTTTGAGCGGTCTTGCAAAACTTCGACGCCACAACATCCGTGTCTGTGTTCATATCATCAACGGTTTACCCGGTGAGACACTTGAGATGATGCTCGACACAGCTCGAGAAGTTGCTAAAATGGACATACAAGGAATCAAGATCCATTTACTTCACGTCTTGAAGCATACACCGCTCGCCCGTCAATACGAAAAAGGCCTACTCGACTTGATGGAGGAAGATGACTATGTCTCCCTCATCTGCGATCAGCTCGAATGTATACCTCCCGAGGTCATCGTTCATCGTTTGACCGGGGACGGCCCACCTGACTTATTGATTGGTCCGTTATGGAGTCGTCACAAGATGCAGGTGTTAAACAAGATCCGTGCAGAATTGGAACGACGAGATTCTTTCCAAGGAAAAAAGAAGGATGAGATGTATGGGATTAATGAGAGTACTACCTTTTGCAAAACAATTACTACATGACCACCTTGAAGAAGGTCATGTCGCCGTCGACATGACCGCCGGAAACGGACACGATACGCTGTTTTTGGCGAATGCAGTGGGCGAAACGGGTCATGTGTATGCATTTGATATCCAGTCAGAAGCGGTCGCGTCCACACGCGCACGTATACAGGAATCCGGTCTCGATGAACGGGTATCCGTCATTCATGACAGTCACGACACGGTTCAAGCGGTCGTCGCGAACGAGACGCGCCCCATCTCCGCTGCCGTCTTCAATTTAGGTTATTTACCAGGAAGCGATAAATCAATCACGACTCACGGGAATACGACGATTGCCGCGTTATCTCAATTATTAGAGGTCATGACCGTCGGTGGCGTCATCGTCATCGTCATTTATCACGGACATGAGAGCGGAAAAGTCGAACGGGATGAAGTGCTTCAATACGTGGAGTCGCTTGACCAAAAACAGGCTGGCGTCCTCCGCTACGGTTTCATCAACCAAATCAATCATCCCCCATTCATCGTGGCGATTGAAAAACGCGCATAAGCAAAAGGCGGCTCATTCGAGTCGCCTTCTGTCATTCTTGAATCAATTCATAAAACGTCATCAATGTCTCCGCAAACTTGGTATTCAAACGTTCATATCCAAAATGCGGGAAACCTTCCAACCGACGGATGTACACTTGATCCCCACCAATCTTCCGGCAGACGTTTAACGTCAACTTCACGTCCGCAAATTGATCGTCTGGTGCATAGAAACAAGCAAGTGGAAGTCGTGGTAAGTGCTTCTTCTCTTCTTGATGTTCCACGATCTCTTCTTCAATCTCACGATATTGCGCATACGTAATCTCACCGAAGCGTGACGATTCCTCGCCTCCACCAGTGAATGTCATCATCCCGAGCGGTAAGTCTGGGCGGAAACGATCGACAGCACTCGCGACGACTTGTTTCAATCCGCCGATTTGACGAGTGGCATGCCAATCAAATAAAGGAGAGATATACGTCAAACTCCCAAGCGGCACATCATACTCTTGCAAGAGTCGGTTCGTGAAAAGTGCCCCAAGACTGAATGCCACGACATGGATCGGTAGTTTGTATTCCCCTGCCTCACGTAACGCTCGCTTAATAAGCTGTTTATGGTCATCTGCCGTCAATCCGACCGATTGGTCACGGACGACAATTACCTCGTACTCGTCTTGGAGTCGGCGAATAAAGTTCTCACTAACCCGAGACGTGAACTGTAGCGGGTACACGATGACGATGACCCCTTTTCGTGCTTCTTCATATGTCATGCTGCCGTCACCTCATTTATGGACTATGTATATTGTATCAAAAAAACATCAGCCGCAACTGATGTTTGAAGAAAATCCGTCTGGAGGCTTAGCTCGGATGATATCGTAAATGAATGAGTTCCATCGGTTGGTCGTATACCTCTTCTTGGATCCGATTCACTTCTTTAAACGATTGATGCAAAAGGAAGGCAATCGCTTGGTCATTTGAATTTTCAACGTACACTTCCATCGGTTGTGTTTTTTTCGATTGGAGATAGTTTAAAAAGGCTGCCCCATATCCGTTCCGGTGAAAATCAGGATGAAGATAAAGTCGAAGCATCTCCCACATGTCACCGCGATCGATGGCATGACAAAATCCGATGACATCTTCTTCGAACTCGCCGACGATAAAATATTGCTCTCGTGCTTCTTCACTCGAACTGATTGCTCGAACAATCTCTTCTTGTCGATAGGCGCGCTCCATCGCTTTCAAACGATTCAAATCATCTTCTGAAATCGTCGCAAGTGCAATCGTTCGAATTAATGCTGCATCTTCTGGAACTGCTTCCCTCATGTTCATGACAGCTTCCCCCTTTTGGCCAATCTATTTGTATCATTCCCTATCGTCACGTTTTTATCCTGCCATTCGTTTCTTTTTCGTGACGATTCATAAGAAAACGTTATGTCCGCAATCGACTAGGGTATAACACTATCAATGCCAATCACATGAAGGAGTGGAACAACATGGAACCAAAATTAGAGCATGACCCGAAAGTCGAACAAACAGAGAATCCGAACCGTCAATTTGATCAATTGGATGCCGGGGGCCCAAAAATCAGCGTTGTGACCGGGATGTTACTCGGTGCCCTCGTCGGTGGTCTCCTCGCCTTACTTAGCTCCTCGAATCGGGAGCAGACGAAACAATCGCTTACGAATGCAAAATCTTCGGTCGGAGGCATCGTGAACGAAGTCAAACAAGATCCAGCCGGGAAAGCATCTCAAGTCATTGAACAAGTAAAGACCGCTTCCGGCAAGATTCAGGAAGTGACTACAGACGTTCAAAACGTATATGAAAAAGTCGTCGGTGAAGTCGATACGGTCAAAGAAGACGTCAATAAAATCGTCGAGACGGCCCAAGAAGCTAAATCAGATTTACAAGACATCGGTGAAAAAGTCGTCGAAGCGAAGGATACGGCGCTTGGACAAGAAAACACTTCAACTGATTCGTCATCGAATGATCATAAACAGACACCTCCAACGACTTGAACCTAAAAAAACGACCTTTCCGCGGAAAGGTCGTTTTTGTTGATTACGCGAAACGCTTCGCGCCTTCTTCAAGAACTGCTGCTTTATCTGTTTGCTCCCATGGGAGTTCGATATCTGTACGACCGAAGTGACCGTAAGCTGCTGTTTGTTTGTAGATTGGACGGCGAAGGTCAAGCATCTTGATGATGCCTGCTGGACGGAGGTCGAAGTTCTCACGAACGAGTTCAACGAGCTCTGTTTCGCTCAATTTACCAGTGCCGAACGTATCGACAGCGATTGATACTGGATGTGCTACCCCAATCGCGTAAGCGAGTTGAACTTCTGCTTTATCCGCAAGTCCTGCTGCAACGATGTTTTTCGCTACATAACGAGCTGCGTATGCTGCTGAACGGTCAACTTTTGTAGGATCTTTACCAGAGAATGCGCCACCGCCGTGACGAGCGTATCCACCGTACGTATCGACGATGATTTTACGTCCTGTAAGACCTGCATCCCCTTGTGGTCCACCGATTACGAAGCGACCAGTCGGGTTGATGAAGTATTTCGTTTCAGCATCGATGAGTTCAGCCGGGATGACTGCCTCGATGACATACTTTTTCAAGTCTTCTTGAATTTGCTCGAGCGTGATCTCTTCTGCATGTTGTGTCGAGATGACGATCGTATCGATACGAACAGGGTTGTTGTCCTCATCGTACTCAACCGTTACTTGAGTCTTACCATCCGGACGGAGGTATTCAAGCGTACCGTTCTTACGAACTTCAGCAAGACGACGTGACAATTTGTGCGCCAATGAGATCGGAAGCGGCATGAGTTCAGGTGTCTCGTTTGTCGCGTATCCGAACATGAGACCTTGGTCTCCAGCACCGATTGCATCAAGTTCCTCTTCAGTCATCTGACCTTCACGTGCTTCAAGAGCTTGGTCAACACCTTGCGCGATGTCTACTGATTGCTCGTCAATCGACGTCAAGACTGCGCATGTTTCTGCGTCGAAACCATATTTCGCACGTGTGTATCCGATTTCACGGATTGTTTCACGGACAACTTTCGGGATATCCACGTAAGTTGACGTTGTGATTTCACCAGCTACGAGTACAAGACCCGTTGTGACAGACGTTTCTGCCGCAACACGGGCATTCGGGTCTTCCGCTAAAATGGCATCCAAAATCGAGTCAGAGATCTGATCACAAATTTTATCTGGATGTCCTTCAGTAACCGACTCTGAAGTAAAAAGTCGACGGTTCAATTTTGACATTCAAAAAACCTCCTATAATAAGGGTGATATGTGGACGGTACTCGTTCCCCTTACGCGTTGCTTTGGGACGGTAATGAAAAAAACCTCCCCCGATGACATACATGGGGAAAGGTTGAATCGTTCTTCCTTACCCTCTTATCGTTCGAAGCTAATGGCTTCGCTTCAGGATAGCACCTTTTCCGCACAAGACTTCATGTCGGACGGTTGCTGGGCTTCGTAGGGCCTTGTTCCCTCCACCGCTCAGAATAAGAGTATCCGTTACGAAAACCATCATATAAATGACGCTCGATTATGTCAAGGGAATCAGACGAATTCGTTAAAGTTTTCACCGACTTGCAAAACATTTCTGTTTGTGAATCGTCAAACATTTTTTAATTCGTTTCTGTTTTTTAACACCTTGTGATAAGAGAATGTGTTAAACTGTCTTTGTAAGAAAGCGCTTACTTAGAGAGAAGAAACGCTTGTGTTTGATTAGTGTGTCACATATAATTAAAAATGTCATACTGATTAATCGTAATCGCGGAAGTATGCGGATTTCATCCACATCTATTTAGGGGAAAGGTGGGATTCAGGATGGCGACAACGCTCCTGAAAATCGAAGAATTAATTAATGGTGCCGACATGAAACGGAACTTGACGGTTCCAGAACTGGTGGAAGAAGCCATCCAAAATGGTGAAGGTGTACTGACAAAAGACGGGGCTTTATCTGTCAGCACCGGTGCTTTTACCGGACGGTCACCGAAAGACAAATTCGTCGTACAAGATGAAGTCAGCAACAACCTTGTCGATTGGGGAAAAGTGAACCAACCGATCGCGGAAGAGAAGTTTTCAGCACTTCTTGACAAAGTACTCAACCATTTAGAAAAGAAAGACAAACTTTATTACCTCGAAGCATCTGCTGGTGCCGATGAGCACTACACGTTACCAGTTCGTGCCATTACAGAATATGCATGGCATAGTCTGTTCGCAAAACAGCTATTTTTACGCGAATGGCCAACGAAAGGTGCGTTCGACCCGTTCACTGTGATCTATGCACCGAGTTATAAAGCAGATCCTGCAGTGGATGGCACGAACTCAGAGACGTTCATTCTCGTTTCATTCGCCAAGCGCACGATTCTGATCGGGGGAACAGAATACGGTGGCGAAATTAAAAAATCAATCTTCTCCGTCATGAACTTCTTGTTACCTGAGCAAAACGTCTTATCGATGCACTGTTCGGCAAACGTCAACGATGCAAACGAAACGGCACTCTTCTTCGGGTTGTCGGGAACTGGGAAGACGACACTTTCAGCTGATCCGGAGCGCCACTTAATCGGAGACGATGAGCATGGATGGTCACCGGATGGGGTCTTCAACATTGAAGGCGGTTGCTACGCGAAGACGATTAACCTTTCGCGTAAGAACGAACCACAAATCTATGATGCAATCCGTTTCGGTTCATTGATTGAAAACGTCGTATTGAATGAAGATCGTACGCCGGACTACAAGAACATCTCCTTGACTGAAAATACGCGTGCGGCATATCCGATCGAATTCATCGACAACGCGATGCTCCCATCACGTGCCGGTCATCCAAATACGATCGTCTTCTTGACGGCCGATGCGTATGGTGTCTTGCCACCGATCAGCAAACTGACGAAAGAACAGGCGATGTATCACTTCTTGTCTGGTTATACGTCTAAGCTTGCTGGTACAGAGCGTGGTGTCACAGAACCACAAGCAACGTTCTCGACTTGCTTCGGTTCACCGTTCCTTCCGCTCGCTCCAGAGCGTTATGCGGATATGCTCGGTAAATTGATTGAAGAGCACGATGTAGATGTCTACCTCGTCAATACGGGCTGGACAGGTGGAGCATACGGCGAAGGTTCACGTATGAAACTCGCCTATACGCGTGCGATGGTCAATGCCGCCGTCAACGGCCAGCTCCGTGATGTGGAGACGATGAAACATGACATTTTCAATGTCGAGATTCCTGTAGCCATCGATGGTGTACCGAGCGACGTGCTCAATCCGCGAGATACGTGGAGCGACCCAGCTCGTTACGATGTCGAAGCAAAAGCACTCGCCATGAAATTTAAAGAAAACTTCACTCGCTTCACGAAAGCAAGTGAGTCCGTCATCGCAGCCGGACCACTCGTCATCTAACACAAAAGCACTGACTCGATTTTTTATCGAGTCAGTGCTTTTTCCTGTCGCAACATCCAATCCATCGCTTGTTCGGTCGTCTCCCATTTATCCCAAAACGGGAGCTGGTGACCGAACGGGAGCACCCAAAACTCTGCCTGTTCTCCTAATTTCTCGGCGACGGCTGTCGCATGACGTAAGCGAACTTGTTCATCGTCCGTACCGTGGATGAGCAGTGTCGGGGCGACCCATTCCTTGTAAAGCGGAGAACGGTCGACATACGCAGATTCTGCGGACTCGGGGTCCCCACCCGTCATCCGACGTAACATCTTCCGCATCGAACGCTGTTCTTCATACGTCCACTCGAGATTTGTCACGCCAGCCCATGAAGTAACCGTCGTGACCGGTCGTTCAGAAGCGAGGGAGAGGGCCATCATGCCTCCTCTTGAAAAGCCGAGAACGTGGACCGGTCGTCCACTCATGTGGACACGGTCGAATAGCGAGAGCACGTCCTCCAAGTCTTCTCCTCCAAAGTCTTCTTTTCCCGTCCCGCCGTGATTGCCACGATAGACCGGGGCGACGACGTGAAAGCCCCGCGATGCAAATTGCATGAGACGTGGTAAACGGACATCCCCGATTCGAGCAGTTCCTCCTCGTAAGTACATCAACACTTGGCCGTTTGAACGTTTCGGTTCAATCGAATACGCCACGACCTCTTCCCCATCTGTTGTCGTGTACCATCCTCGCGTTACCCGATAACCCGCATAAGGTGGTAACACATCGATTCGGTCAAACCAGTTTTTGATCATAGAGAACCCTCATCGTTTCCGGTAGGACACGGTCTTTCATCATGAAGCTGTAGCGTGGATTGCGCAATAAGTTATCCGGCAAGGCATCGATCAGGACAGCCCCATCTGTCTCGTCAATGGCAGGATGATCCTCGAATCGCTCAATCTCCGCATAATAAATGTTTTTGATGACCGTATCACCTCTACCTAACACACGGTACTGTCCCAAATAGCGCAACGTTTTGACGACTCCACCGGTCTCTTCGTACACTTCCCGGATGGCGGCATCGTCCTCGTGTTCTCCTGGCTCGACTTTCCCTCCTGGAAACTCGAGTCCGCGCTGTTTATGCTTCGTCAATACCCACTTGTCTTCATATCGGGCGACGACCCAGACGTGGAGCGGCGTGTCTGAGAACGGATAATGGGTGAAGCTTAACTCGACTTGATTATGATAGTAATCCTTGAATGTCTTCATAGTCCATCCCTTTCTTTCCCCTGTCTACTCTCACTTTACCTTGTCTTCACCCAGTTTCAAACAAAAAAATCGGTCCAACACGCGGACCGATTCGTTTTCTTATTGATTCAAACGTTTTTCGAGCTCTGCTTTTTGTTCTTCATAACCCGGTTTACCGAGTAACGCGAACATGTTCGCTTTGTAAGCTTCGACGCCTGGCTGGTTGAACGGGTTCACCCCAAGGATGTATCCGCTCATCGCACATGCTTTTTCGAAGAAGTAGAACAAGTAACCGAGGTGATACGGTGTCATCTCTGGCAATTCGACGACCAAGTTCGGTACATTGCCGTCAGTGTGTGCGAGAAGTGTTCCTTCTGTCGCCTTGTCGTTCACAAATTGAATCGTTTCGCCTGCGAGGAAGTTCAAACCGTCCAAATCTTGAGCGTCTTCTGGGACGTTCATCGAGTGACGGACTTCTTTCACACGAATGACCGTCTCGAACAAGTCACGACGACCTTCTTGGATGTATTGCCCCATCGAGTGGAGATCCGTCGAGAAGTCGACAGCCGCCGGGAAAATCCCTTTGTTGTCTTTTCCTTCTGATTCACCGTAAAGCTGTTTCCACCATTCTGACACGTAGTGAAGAGCTGGCTCATAGTTGACGAGCATCTCGATCGATTTGCCTTTCGCGTAAAGGGCGTTACGTACGACTGCATACTGATACGCTTCGTTTTCAGCCAATTCTGGTGAGCTGTAAGCGTTTTGTGCGTCGCGTGCACCTTCCATCAATGCATCGATATCAATTCCTGCAGCGGCAATCGGAAGAAGTCCGACTGGTGTGAGGACAGAGAAACGTCCACCGACATCATCTGGAATCACGAACGTCTCGTATCCTTCTGCGTCCGCAAGTGTCTTGAGTGCACCACGGGCACGGTCTGTCGTTGCATAGATCCGCTCACGCGCTCCATCTTGACCGTACTTGTCTTCCATGAACTGCTTGAGGACACGGAATGCAATCGCAGGTTCTGTCGTCGTTCCTGATTTCGAGATGACGTTGATTGAGACCTCTTTGCCTTCAAGTACTTGAAGCAACTCTCTCATATACGTTGAAGAGATATTGTGGCCCGCATAGAATACTTGTGGTGCCTTGCGCTCTTCTTTTGACAATACGTTGAAGAACGAATGTTGAAGCATTTCGATCGCTGCACGGGCACCGAGGTAAGATCCTCCGATTCCGACGACGACGAGAACGTCTGAATTCTCGCGAATTCGTTCCGCCGCAGCTTTGATTCGTGCGAACTCATCTTGATCGTATTCGGTCGGAAGATCGACCCACCCAAGAAAATCACTTCCGGCACCGCTCCGCTCGTGAATCACCGAGTGAAGGGTTTTTACCGTTTCTTGCATTTGGTCGATTTCGTGCTTCCCTACGAATGAGAGCGCGTTTGAATAATCGAAACGTACAGTTGACATGTCATTTCCTCCTTTAAATCGCTCGTAAAAGAGCCATACATGACCCATCATAAACGGAAACGCTAGATTCGTTCAATCATTATTGCAAAATAGGCAATAAATTGCCTTATTTGCTGAGTTCGAGGATATGCGCGACATCTTCACGTTCGAGTGTACGGAAACGACCGAATGCGCCACGTTTCATCGCAGAATCGAGAATCGCATCGAATGTCGACTCATCGATATCGTAGTCACGGAGTGAGTTTGGTGCACCGAGCTGGTCGAAGAATGCACGAATCGCTTCGATTGTACGTTTCCCAGTCTCCAAGTCGTTTTCACCTGGTTCCACATCGAATACTTCCGTACCGAGTCGGGCGAAACGTGCCGCGTTGTCTTCATCCAATACGTGCTCCATCCAACGTGGGAAGAGAATCGCGAGACCACCAGCGTGCGGGATATCGTGGACAGCCGATACAGCGTGCTCGATGTTGTGCGATGCCCAGTCACCAGAAGCACCCATTTGAAGGACGCCGTTCAACGCCATCGTACCTGAGAACAAGATGATGGCACGTAAATCGACGTTTTCTAAGTCGTTCACGAGTTTCGGTGCCGATTCAACGACTGCTTTCAAGACACCTTCTGTCATGCGTTCCTGTACTGGCGCATGGTTCGGGTGGAAGTATTGTTCGAAACAGTGGCTCATCATGTCGACAATACCGTAAATCGTCTGGTCTTTTGGAACCGAGACTGTATAACGTGGGTCAAGGATTGAGAATGTTGGGAAGACGAGTGGGTGACCCCAACCGAACTTCTCTTGTGTCTCCCAGTTCGTGATGACCGATCCTGAGTTCATTTCTGATCCTGTTGCCGCGAGTGTGAGGACCGTTCCAAATGGTACCGCCTCTGTCGGGATATGTTCGCGGAGCACGATGTCCCATGCATCCCCTTCATAAGGAATCGCTGCTGAAATGAGTTTCGTACAGTCGATGACGGAACCTCCGCCGACTGCGAGCAACGCATCGATGTTTTCTTCACGTGCAAATTTGACCGCACGACGTACTGTCTCAATACGCGGGTTCGGTTCGACGCCAGAGAAGTCTACGTATGAGATGCCAGCCTTTTCAAGCTCAGCCACGACTTCATCGTACGTTCCGTTCTTCTTGATGCTTCCGCCACCATAGACGAGCATCACTTTCTTCGCGTCGAGCGCGCCAAGTTCTTTCGATAATGTTTCGACTTGATGTGTACCGAAGATCAATTTCGTCGGGTTTTTGTATTCAAAGTTGTGCATGATTCATCCTCCTCGTAGAAATATGTAACACCTACACTATATACCCTGTTTTCAAAGAATGAAAAGTATCGTGCTTATGCGTAAATGCGATCGATGATGCGATGGAGTATGACGGCTTCCTCTGCTTGCCGATAGTTCGGTTCCTTTCGGCACGCTTCGAGAAACAGCTGAATTTGACGTTCATACGGATCATATTCAGTCAAATAGGCAGGTCGTTCGTCAAACAACGCCCCATATTTTTCAGTATGTAATGTGAGCGGGAATAGACTAGCCCCGGCGTTCGTTCCCCGGCACTCGACACGCATCGTATCTTCTGCTTCGACATTGGCCATGTAACTGACGTCGAGCAACAAAGAAGCACGCGTATCGAAGGTGATCATCGCTCTCGCCGTGTCTTCGACAGACAGAGATTCATGGTCCCATTTGCCCATCAAGCCCACACCCGGACGATTCCCTAAATATTGCCCGACATGACCGACAATCTCTTTTGGTTCCGGATAACCCATCAAGTGAAGCGCGAGATCTAACATATGGACGCCGATATCGAGTAGTGCCCCTCCACCCTGAAGCTCTTTGTCCGTGAACACGCCCCATCCAGGAATGCCTCGTCGGCGAAGGGCAAGTGCCGTTGCCGCATAGATGTCCCCCATCTCCCCTGCGTCAATCATCCGTTTTAAAAGAACCGCGTCGGCACGATGCCGATAATGGAATCCATAATGAAGCGTCTTCCCCGCTCGCTTTGCCGCTTCTAACATCTCCACCGCTTCATCTTCCGATATGCCCGGGGGCTTCTCACAGAGCACGTGACACCCTGCTTCTAGTGCAAGAAGCACTTGCTCTTTATGTAAGGCGTTCGGCGTACAGATGCTGACCGCATCGAGCTGCTCGTGCGTGAGCATCTCTTCGACCGTTTCATAGACGTTCGAAATGTTAAACTGTCGTGCGACACGTTCCCCATTCGCCCGTGTCCGATTCATGACCGCGACCACATCCACCCCTGCTTTTACATAATTCGGAATGTGGGCACTCGTCGCAATCCCGCCCGTTCCAATGATGCCAATCTTCATCTAATCTCCCCCTATTCGAATTACAGTTTCGTCATAAGCCCCATCGATTCCTGTAAAACACAAAAAAGGTGACCCGTTTAGAACGGGTCACCTTGGAACACTTACTTCTTGAAGTTTGTGTTTTTGATCCAGTCTTCAAGTTTGTCTTTGAGGACTGTGAATCCTGGAGCTTCTTCTTGCTTGAAGTTTGAAGATGCTTCGTTGCGGCGTGGCGCACGACGAGCTGGCTTCGCAGACTTCTCGCGTTTTGGAGCTTCTTGAGTCGCTTTCATTGAAAGCTTGATCTTTTTAGAAGCTTCGTCCACTTCAAGGATTTTCACTTCAACTTCTTGACCAACTTGAACGTAATCGTTTACGTCTTTTACGTAGTCGTGTGAGATTTCTGAAATGTGTACAAGACCTTGAGTCTCGTCATCGAGTGCTACGAAAGCACCGAAAGGTTGAATTCCTGTTACTTTACCTGTTAATACTTGATCTTTTTCGTATTTTGCCATTACAAACAACTCCTATGCTAAATTCATCAACTTACTATAACATACTTTTTTCGATAAAGTGTACAAATTAGTAAAAAAGATTATTTTTGACGTGTTGTTATGTTTTAAAGTCGAAGCGCGGGGTAAATACAAATCAAGCAAGACTTCAAGTATTCCCCCCTGATTCCGCTAGGCGACTCGCCTAGCCCTTTTTTTGTTCAAAACGTCGTGAACGGCTTTTGATGGCGAATCGGATAGACCGTTTCTCCAACCATTTCGTTCAACATCACCGCATTTCGATAGACGGCCATCCCTAGATTCGTTGCTGCGGGACCATGGGAATGCTCCAAGTTCGTATGTGTGAACAACTTCCCACCTAACGACTCGCTCATCATCACTTCATATGTGTCATGCACTGCCCATTCTCCCTCTTCTTCCCATACTACCGGAAGCTTAGCGACCCAAGACGGGATTACCGGGCGATAGCCTGTCGCCACAACGACGAGGTCGTACTCTTTCTCAATCACTTCTCCTGTATAGCGCTGCGTCCCCTTCAAACGATGCGTCAACCAGTCATAGGAAATGGATTCCACCTCGACTTGCGTCAGCATCTCTGCTCGCTTCGGCTCACCTTCTGCAGTCCGGTGATAGAGCGCCTCATAAATCGCCGTCATCGTCTCAGGGTTGACGCCATGGCGGAAACGTTCAAATGACTGAAGCAATTGTTGACGTGCTTCGTAAGACAAACCATGAAAATATTCGACATAGTCCACACTAAAAATCTCGTCCCCAATCTTTCCTGCTTCAAGTGACTCGAAATGATCAGAACGTGTGATCCAGTCGACACGTTGTTCATCCGTCGCTTCACGAAACAGATCAAGAAACACTTCTGCCGCACTCTGTCCACTGCCGACGACCGCGACGCGATAACGATCTCGAAGGACGTCCCGATAGGTTAAATACTCGCTCGTATGGATAACTTGTTCAAAACCTTCCGGCACAAACGGTTCTGCCCCAGTTCCAAGAACAACATGTGTAGCTTGAACTTGAGTCGTTTCACCGTTTGATTCGACCGTCACAAGAAAACCATTTTCCTCGACCAACACATCCGTCACCTCATGATTGAAGTGGATGGTCGACAGCTGTTCGGCGACCCAACGCAAATATCGATTGTATTCCGTCCGAGGAATTTTATCTTGTTCTTGCGTGATGAACGTCTGGAGACGCCCCGTCTCACTCAAGTAGTTCAAGAAACTCGATGCGTTGGTCGGATCCGCGAGCGTGACGAGATCTTGTAAGTAATGTGTTTGCATCGTCATCCCTTCAATGAGCATCCCTTCATGCCACATCATTTCCTTCCGCTTTTCAAAGCAAATCCCGCGTAGTGATGTCTTTTCCGCGAGAGCCATTAATCCAAGATTATAAGGACCACATCCGATTGCAACAAAGTCAACTTGTTTCATTTTCTTCACCTCGCCCATCTTTTCCCTCTCATTATATCGCTAAAACAGCAAAAGACCCTCACGAATGAGAGTCCTTGACCGCTGTGACTTCGAATTGCTGCATGAATCGATGGATGCGTCGAATCGCTTCTTGTAACTGTTCGAGCGACGTCGCATAGCTCGCCCGAACGAACCCTTCCCCACTCTCACCGAAGGCGTTCCCTGGGACGACAGCGACCCGTTCTTCAAGTAAAAGACGTTCCGCAAATTCTTCACTCGTCAACCCCGTGTGTCGAATCGACGGGAAGGCATAGAAAGCTCCACCCGGCACGTGTGTCGGGAGACCTGCCTCATTCAGCGCCTGAATGAAATAGTTCCGACGTTGACGATAGCTCTTCACCATGTTCGGTACGTGTTGATGACGTGAACGAAGTGCCTCGAGTCCGCCGAATTGAACGAGCGTCGGGGCGCACATCATGCCATATTGATGCACCTTCAACATTTCCCGCGTCACGACTTCAGGGGCACAAGTGAAACCGAGGCGCCATCCGGTCATCGCGAACGCTTTTGAGAAACCATTGATGACGATTGTCCGATCCCGCATATCGTGAAGTGTCGCGAAACTCGTGAACGGCTCGTCATAGCAAAGTTCCGCATAAATCTCGTCACTGACAACCCAAAGGTCATACTTGGTCGCGAGTTCTGCGATTTGCGCGAGCTCATCGGCGTTCATCGTTGCTCCCGTCGGGTTGGACGGGAAGCAGAGGAGAATCGCTTTCGTCCGCTCGGTGATGACGCGCTCGACATCATCGCGGTCGAGGCGAAAACCCTTTTCCGGACGACAGGCGACAGGAACAACTTTCCCACCCGCCATCTCGATGAGCGGTCCGTAAGATACGAAAGCAGGTTCGACGACGATGACTTCATCACCTGGGTTCAGGAGAGCACGGAATGCGATATCGAGCGCCTGAGAGGCACCTGTCGTCACAATCAATTCAGATGCCGGATCGTATTTGACTGAAAATCGTTCTTTCATATAAGTAGCAATCTCTTCACGTAATTCGATGAGTCCTGCATTGGCACTATACGCCGTATATCCTTGTTCGAGTGCGACATAGCTCGCTTCTCGTACGTTCCAAGGCGTGATGAAATCCGGTTCTCCCACCCCGAGAGAGACCACGTTTTCCATCTTTTGCGCCAAATCAAAGAAGCGGCGGATGCCTGATGGCTTCATGGAGACAACTTGATTGGATAATGACTTCATGGCGTGATGTTCAACCGCTTGTCTTCAGTTTGTGGGGTGAACAAAATCCCGTCGTGTTTGTACGTCTTCAATTTGAAGTGTGTCGTCGTCGATAAGACCGAGTCAAGTGGTGACAACTTGTCAGAGACGAACGAAGCCACGTCTTGGAGCGAGCTCGCTTGAATGACGACTTGGAGATCGTAAGCACCTGACATCAGATAAAGGGCCGTCACTTCCGGGAAGCGATAAATACGCTCGGCCACATCATCAAATCCACGTCCTCGTTTCGGCGCAACTTTGACATCGATAAACGCCGTGACATCATGCCGGTTGATTTTTTGCCAATTGACCATCGCCCGAAAACCAAGCAAAATGCCGTCTTGTTTGAACTTCTCGAGCATCGACTCAATCGTTTCTTCATCAAGCGCCAACAAATCAGCCAACATCTTCGTCTCCAAATAGCCCTTTTCTTCTAACAACTCTAATAGTTCAAGTTCTTTTGATGAATACATACTTATTCTCCTTCCGTCCGACCAGGTAACACGCCTGTGAACGTTCTCTCTGTCTGCCTCACATATGGACGTCGTTCCTCTTGGACCATATGGAAATTCTTCATCCCCATGTCTGTCAGCCCATGCTTCTGACAAAAGCGGTCAAAGTAACGACGTCTCGTTTCGTCTTGTTTCGCTGATAAGTTGTCCGTCCCATTGAATGCGTAGAGAACCGTCGCTCGAGCGGGATGGGACACGGTGAACGTCTCCATGACCCTCAAGAAAAAATCCCAGTCCCAATAATTATAGACATCTTCATCGAAGAGACCGATTGTGTCATGGATTGATTTGCGATACATCGTACCGGACGGGATGAACGTCGAGTCCTTTCGCATCCGCTCACGGTCGAAGTCATATGCGAACGGTTCCCAGTCCATCACTACTCGACGACCGCCTTCCCATGTAAAACGGAATAGCTCGGCATCCGTATAGACGAAGTCCGCTTCTTGTAAATCGCGTAGTCCATCTTCGATGTGAGTCGGCATGAGCAAATCATCATCGTCTAACAGTAAGATGACGTTCCCTTTCGCTTCGAGTACGCCACGATTCCGCGCACGGACGTGATGATTCTCCCCGACTTCAATGACACGCACATCCAATTGATTCAAAAAAGGCGCCAAAATATGCTGTTTTGGCGGCCCTTCATTATTCATGACCAAGACTTCGAACTGCTGAAACGTTTGGACCGTTAAGCTTTCAAGCAGCTCCGTCAATTCCATCTCGCGCTTATAGGCTGGAATGACAATCGAGACAACCGGGTTCATCCGCGATATGCCGTCTCAACGTGTGGAAGGATTGCTTCCCAACTCACGCCATTCTCTTTTGAAACGGTTACAAAGTCGCCGTATGCGAATACACTCTCGACACCTTCAATCTCGACAAGTTTCGCAAGGAGCGGCTGATCTGTCGCTTCTCCTGCTTTCACACTTTGGCTTTTTGCGCCGAATACGTTCTCTGGAAGTGTGACTTTCATTGCATTCGGGTTTGGTGTTGGATCAATTCGTAACATTAATTCTTCCTCCTTATAGTTGGCAAGATGACGACGCGAATAGTTGCTGCGCCATCTTCATGATTTCTTCTTCAGGGGGACACTCATCGAACGCCTCAAGAAGCGTGCGGCGAATCACATCGGTCAATTGTTCTGAAGATTCGACATAGGTTAATGCTACCATCACCTCATCGAACTCCGGTCCGTATGAACCTGTTCCATAACCGAGCGGGTCCCATGTTAATAATAAGTCTTCTGTACGCACTTGTTAAACCCTTCTTTTCGTTGAAATCCATGTCCTACCTCATCAATCTACCTTACTTTTTGTTCGGATACCAGCCTTGACAAATGGATTCATTCGTCACGATTTGACGAAACACTATATCTAGTATTGATCGATTCATGCAGGTATTCTGATGGTCGACGTCAAATACAATACATTCGTGCCTACATAGAGGTTCAAACAACCCTTCCTCGAAGATGAAATCGAATTCATTTTTATGTGAAGAACTATGCAATTAGAATTCATAAAAATTTTTCATCTCATTTCCCTGTCTCAAATCGGGTCATGAAGCCCTTTTCGAACAAAAGCAAAACACCGACCCGCACATTCAAGAATGTCAAGGATTGAAAAACTAAATATAGGTGTTTTATGATTAAAAAGATAAAAATGTGTCAATATATAGTTAACAGCTATTTTGGTCGTTGACACATTATTGTGACAGGTTAGGAAGTTCTTATTATACTTTCATAACGTCTACATCTATTAAAGGAGTGATCGATTTTGACATCCCCTATCCACCACGAGACGATGTTACCAGCGGCGCCAACGCTCGCTGATGTTTCTTCTCTTATTCAATCTATCCAAACACGGTATCCTCATTTAAGTGTACAGCGTTACGAGGAACGCGCGATTCGGGCGCTCGAGACGAAGACGCTGACACAAGATGTAGTATATGACTTATTGACGATGCATGCGCTCGATATGTTGAAAGCCGAAGAACCGGACTGGACGTTCGTGGCGACAGAGATGTATCTGAACCGTCTCTATCTCGAGGCGGCACGCAATCGTGGCTATGATGCGTCGATGCGCTACGGCAACTTCCATCACTTGATTGAGACGTTGACATCAAAACGCATCTTTACTTCAGCACTGATGGATACGTATTCAAAAGAAGATATGGACCACCTCGAGACGTTGATTGACCCGTCTCGCGACCGTCTCTTCACCTACATCGGACTTCGCACGTTATCGGACCGTTACCTCGGCCGCGACCATGTGAAGAATTTATACGAGCTTCCGCAAGAGCGCTTCATGGTCATCGCGATGACCCTCATGCAAAAAGAGGATGAGAAAACACGCCTCAAACTCGTCGAAGAAGCGTACTGGGCGCTCTCAAACCTTTATATGACCGTCGCGACACCGACGTTATCGAACGCCGGTAAGTCATACGGGCAGCTCAGCTCTTGCTTCATCGATACAGTCGACGACTCGCTTCGTGGCATTTACGACTCCAACACCGACGTGGCGACCCTTTCAAAAGGTGGCGGCGGAATCGGCGTCTACCTCGGTAAAATCCGCTCACGCGGAAGTGACATCAAAGGATTCAAAGGCGTCTCGAGTGGTGCCCTTCCTTGGATGAAACAATTGAACAACACGGCCGTCTCTGTCGACCAACTCGGCATGCGCCAAGGTTCAATCGCCGTATATCTAGACATCTGGCATAAAGACATCTTCGAATTCTTAGATGCAAAGTTGAACAACGGGGATGAGCGTCTTCGGACGCACGACTTGTTCACAGGAGTCTGTTTACCGGACCTCTTCATGCGTACGGTCGAGGCACGCGGTGAGTGGCACTTATTCGACCCGCATGAGATTCGCACGGTGATGGGATATAGCCTTGAGGACTACTTCGACGAAACGGAAAACGGCGGTAGCTTCACAGAGAAATACATGGAGTGTGTCAACACACCAGAATTGTCTCGCGTGACCGTACCTGCCATCGACCTCGTGAAGCGTTACATGCGCTCACAGCTTGAGACAGGTACGCCGTACATGTTCTTCCGTGACGCTGTGAACCGGGCAAACCCAAACAAACACGCCGGTATGATTTATAGCTCGAACCTCTGTTCAGAGATTGCACAAAACATGTCAGCAACGACGATTGAAGAAGAGTACACACAAGACGGAAAAATCGTCATCACGAAAACACCAGGTGATTTCGTCGTCTGTAACTTGAGCTCAATTGCACTCGCCCGTGCGGTGAAAGCAGACGTGCTCGAACGCCTGATCCCGATTCAAATGCGTATGCTCGACAACGTCATTGACTTGAACACCATTGAAGTGCCACAAGCGATGATTACGAACCAGAAGTATCGCGCGGTCGGTCTCGGCACGTTCGGATGGCATCATCTACTCGCCCTCGAAGGAATCCGCTGGGAATCGGTCGACGCCGTTCAATACGCGGAGAAACTCTACGAGAAGATTGCCTACCTCACGATCCAAGCTTCGATGGAGCTCGCGAAGGAGAAAGGCGCGTTCGGCGTCTTCGAAGGATCGGAATGGCATACAGGGGAATACTTCAAGCGCCGGAACTATCGCTCGCACGACGAGTTGGATTGGGATGGTCTCGCAGAAGCCGTCCACCAAAACGGTGTTCGTAACGCCTATATGATGGCTGTTGCACCGAACTCGTCGACTGCTATCATCGCGGGTAGTACCGCTTCGATTGACCCGGTCTATAAAAAAGTCTACTCAGAAGAGAAGAAGAACTATAAGATTCCAGTCACGGTGCCAGATTTGACACCTGAGACGAACTGGTTCTATAAATCAGCATTCGAAGTCGATCAACTATGGAGCATCCGTCAAAACGCATCGCGCCAACGTCACATCGACCAAGCAATCAGCTTCAACTTGTACGTGAAGAACGATGTGAAAGCGACAGAGCTTCTCGCGATGCACTTAGAAGCTTGGTCTCTCGGTATGAAATCGATTTATTACACACGTTCAACGACCGTTGAAGTAGATGAATGTGAGTCTTGTGCCTCATAACTTGTTTGATTCATCATTAGTCCGTTTTTAGTGAAAGGTGGTTAACGACATGAACATTGCAATCATTTGTCATTCGATGAGCGGAAACACGGAAGAAGTGGCGACGCTCATCGAGTCGACCCACCATCATCGTGGTGACCACGTTGTCCGCTACGACGCAGATCGGGTCGGATACCGGGAAGCCCAGTCTCTCGCATCGTGTGACCTCGTCTATTTCGGGTCTTACACATGGGCAGACGGCATCTTGCCGGATGAAATGAAGGACACGTTCCGTCTCGTACTGAAAGAATTGAATGTACCGATTCGTCAGGCAGCCGTATTCGGAACAGGTGATAAAATGTTTGTTCACTTCTGTCGAGCGGTCGATGAGATGGCGTACCACCTTTCAAAATATGGAATCCCACTAGCCGGTGAACTGCTTAAAATCGAGCAGTCGCCTCGCAACCAACCGTTCAACGTCCAGCACTGGGCAGAACGGATGGCTCAGAATGTAGAAGAAGGAGTCATGCACCATGTCGATTCAGAAAATCAAATTATTGTCGCCCAAACATCCTAACCGGGCAACCGCCATCATCGGTGGCGAAACAAGCTCAATCGTGAACTGGAACGATATCGCATATCCTCAGTTTTATACGATTTATAAGCAGTTGCTTTCAAACTTTTGGATCCCAGATGAGATTTCGATGTCGAAAGACATGCAACAGTGGCCGCAACTAACGGAACGTGAACAAGACGCGTTCAAACGGATCATCGGACTATTATCGATTCTCGACTCTGTCCAGACACGATACATCCTCGAGTCGTCGATGTTCTCGTCAGACTCATCCGTGCACGCCGTACTTGCCGTCATCGCGCAACAGGAAGTCGTACACAATCAATCGTACAGTTACGTTTTATCAAGCCTTGTCCCACTCGCTGAACAAAATCGTATTTTTGATATTGCGAAAGATGACGAGATGGTCATGAAACGTAACCAATTCATCCTGGACTTATATGAAGAGTTCCGCGATACGCCAAACGCAGAGAATTTCGCAAAATCACTTGTGGCCTCGGTCATTTTGGAAGGCATCAACTTCTATTCTGGATTTGCCTACTTCTATAACCTTGCCCGTCACCAAAAGATGGTCGGGACGTCAACGATGATCAGTTATATCCAGCGCGACGAGATGCAACATTCTTACTTCATCAGCCAGTTGCTCCGTGCCGTTTTGACTGAAAATCCAAAGATTGATGCGGATGGACAGTTCAGCCAATTCGTATACGATACGATGGCAGAGGCCGTCGACCTTGAGATTGAGTGGTGTGAATACGTCCTTCGCGACCTCGATGGACTCGACGTCAGTGAGATGCGTGACTACGTCAAATACTTGGCAAACAAACGCTTACGTGTAATCGGTCTGAACGATTTGTACGAAGGATATGACGAAGATGTCATGCCTTGGATCCGTGCATACTCAGACGACTCGCTCAACGCAACAAAATCTGATTTCTTCGAACAAAAATCGCGTTCGTATGCGAAAGTGACAGACGCCAACGGTTTCGACGATTTGTAAGATACGCGATCAACCGAACCTTTACATGGTTCGGTTTTTTTGTTGCATCAAAAAAACCTTAGACACGTTCGTCTAAGGTTTTTCGAATTAATGATAAGTTTGTACGTATTTAGCGATTCCTTCCGCAACACCCTCTGCCATACGTTGGCGGGATGCGTCACTGCGAAGATACGTCAAATCCGTTGGAGAAGAGATGAATCCGAGCTCTACGAGAGCTGATGGCATCGTATTATACGTAATGACGTAATAGTTTGCCGTCTTAACGCCTCGGTTTGACATCCCACTCATCTTTCCGACTAGGTTGCTTTGAATGTTCGAGGCCAACACGCTACTACGTGCACTGTGGGCCGAACGTGTCGAATAGAATGTTTCCAATCCTTTTGCCGCTGACGAACCTGCTGCGTTGACGTGCATACTCACGAATAAGTCACCACGCAACGACTTCGCTGCAGCGACACGTTGATCAAGTGTCAAGTAAACGTCTGTCGAACGTGTCAGACGAACTGTATAGCCGTATTTCGAACGAAGATAGGCTTCCACACGTTGTGATACATCTAATACAATCGTCTTTTCATAAAGGGAACCGTTCAATGCCCCTGGGTCTTTCCCACCATGTCCAGGATCAAGAACGATGACAGCTCCAGAAGATTCACTCGGTTTCGACGACGAGACGAATCCTGAAGAAACGTAAGCATCTTTTCCGTTGTACTTAATCTTGTGGAAACCATTTACCGTTGCATAGTAGGCAACAGCCGTGCCGTGATCGAGTTTCCCTACTACGCTTGAGTTAAGGCTCGCTTGAGAACGAACATTCAACACATCACCTGGCGTGTTAATATATACCGTTCCTTTTGGTGCCGCTTCAGGCGCAGCCGGAGCTTTTCCAGCCGTCAACCATGAACTTGCCGTGTAGTAGACTTTCGACCCGATGTGAACCGTCGACCAGCTTGCATTATACGATTTGTATGATACAGCCGTGTATTTCGGAAGCACAAGTTGAACTGGCGAACTTTGATGCGTTCTTCCGAACAAGTTGACGTTTCGGTTAGCATACCCCTGAGTCAATCCGTCGTTTGGTTCCGTTGTTGTAGGTGGTTGTATTTCCGTTTTAGAAGTTGAGATCCAAGCTGTCGGTGTATAGTATGTCGCATTCCCGATATATACGGTCGACCAACTTGAATTGTACTTACTTGAAACGACTGCAGTATTGATTGGCAATACTTTCGCTACGCTAGAACTTTGGCTTCTCATCACGAAAAGTTTTAACTCTCGGTTTGCGTATCCATTCTCTTTGACAATCTGTGGTTTGAGCGATCCAGGCGTAATCCACGCTGTCGGCGTATAGTATGTCGCGCTTCCGATATACACGGTTGACCAGCTCGAGTTGTACTTGCTCGAAGTGACGACTGTATGTTTCGGTAACACCTTCTGCACAGCCGAACTTTGACTCCGCATCGCAAACAGTTTCATTTCACGGTTTGCGTAACCTTCCGTTCGGCTCACTGTTGCATCTGTCAGTTTTGGTGCAATGTACATCTTCGCAGCATAGTATGTCTTTCCGTTCAAATAGACTTTCGCCCATGAAGAGTTATGAACGGCATACTTTACTTCTGTCCCTTTTTTCAACGTCGTGACAATACTGGCTGCACGATGTGATGTGACACGAATGTTTAAGTTTTCGGTTGTCACACCGGTTGAAGTTGCTGACTGAGTCGTCAACGAACTCGAAGGAGAAGAAAGTTTGCGGATGTATTGAGCTGATGCATAATATGTACGACTATCGACATACACTTTATGCCAGGACTGATTATACGTCCCGTATTTCACTTTCGTGCCTTTCGGCAATGTCTTGACGACTGTCCCGCTCAAACTTGGTGTTGAACGAATATTCAAATTCACAGTCGTCTCCCCATCGTACGTTGCGGCTTCAACTGAAGGAAGTTGCATTCCAAATAAGAGAACCGTTAAGATGAGTGCGATTTTTACAAGCTTCATTTTCATCCAAAATATTCCTTTCTTCTAGCGGCATTTCCTACTAACAACAACTTCATATTAGCATAATGCTTTTTTAAAAAAAGTAAATATTTGAAAAAAAAGATGAATGTTTTTGATAAAAAGGTAAATGTTTTTATTGTTGGGGTTTGATGACTAAGAATTGATGATTTTCGTAAATTTCTTCTACAATATGAAAGGTTTCAGGAATCAGATATCCATAACCATCTTCATATAAAAGACCATCTTTTAATTGTTGAATCACAAATCCATCAAGTCCCTCAATATGAGCAATTTTCAGAAAGCGTTCTATATGTTTCTCTCTCTCTATGTATCGGTCAAATCGCTCAAAAGGTTTAGGGTCAATCCCACCCCAATAGCGTCCAGACTGATACGTGACATAGGTTCTGACGGAAGTTTCCGTAATCGGATCCGGTGTATGATCGAAACGCCCGAAGTCACGTGTCGATTTTTCATCAATCAATGCATACAATGAGTCAAACAATTCGTAGTTGCACTGTTCTCCTAAAGAAATCACGGCACGTTGCAGTTGCTCGATATGCAGTTGTAACGACGCTCCTTGACGATTCGGCTTCAGCTTTTTATCTCCTTCGTAAGCATTCAATATCCTCGCCACTTCGCCGGCCTCTTCTACAATTTGAAAATATAACTGTTCTTTCGTCACTTCTCTTACATCTGCTTCTTGTTGTTGAAGTGAGATCGCATACTGGTTCGCGAGACACGTAGAAATGACGAGCACATCGAGCAGTTCTTCTTTTAGCTCCTCCGCTGATCCTTTGCGCATCGCTCCCCCCACTTCTCCCACTTCTTCTAATAATCGTGCCAGCCCCGATAACGGTCTCCAGTAACCTCCCAAATGAAGAATCATCATATCAATTTTTTGTTGAATCTCTCTCATGTTCATTCACCTATCTTTCTGCTTTATTTACCGTCTACATGATATACTATGCTCAATCTAACTGTCCGGAAAGGGTGGGTTTTTCATGTCTTCGGTAAGACTTTGGCAACTGCTTCGGTTCGTACTTGTCGTAATCGGCTTATTTTTGATTACATGGGTACTGAACATCCTCTTCGAATATACGTATCCTTTCGTGTTTGCCCTACTCTTATCTCTCTTGACCGTTCCACTCGTCGATTTTTTCGAACGAAAAACCAACATGCCGCGTGCGCTCGGGACACTGATCTCATTGTTGATCGTCCTAAGTATCGTCGTCGGCATCATCACCATCGTCATCATCCAATTGATTCATTATGCGACAATCGCAGCGGAGCGACTTCCTGAACAAATCCAAACGTTCACTGAATACGTCCAGCGCTTGTTCAACGAAAAGATTGCACCACTCGTCAACGATGCGTATGAGAGCTATCAACAATTGAATCCTGGACAGACGACTTCATTAGAAGGTGGGATCACAGAACTCGGTGTCCAACTCGCAGCCGCAATCGGTGTTTTATCCCGTGGTGTGGCAAGTGTCCTACAAGGCATGTTGGCCGCACTCCCACTCGTCCTGTTACTCGTCGTCGTCATCGTCCTCGCCTGGTTCTTTATCACAAAAGACTGGCCGTCTTATGTGACCTCTCTAAATCGCCTGAATAAACGTAAAGGATTTAAAGAGTTCGAGGAAGTGATGATCAACCTGAAGTCCGCACTATTCGGTTACGTTCGGGCACAACTTACGCTCATTTCCATCACATTCGGAATCGTACTGGTCGGTATGTTCATTCTTCGAGTCGACAATCCACTCTCATTCGCTTTACTCGCAGGGTTCTTCGACCTTTTACCTTATTTAGGTGTCGGTACACTACTCATTCCGTGGGCCGCCTATGCCGCAGTATCGGGCGATTGGTTCGTCGCGATCGGATTGATTGTGCTATATATCATCGTCATCGTTCAACGAAACCTGGCCGAACCGAAGATTGTCGGTTCCCACATCGGGTTGAATCCGCTTGCCGCACTCATCTCGATTTTCGTCGGTCTAAAACTATTCGGTGTATTCGGCTTCATCTTAGGTCCCGTACTCGCCGTTCTACTGAAAGCCTTATACAACGCCAAAGTCTTTCACTATATGTGGCGGTTCGTCGTCGGTCCGACCGCCACGACAGCAAAAGAGCGATGAAATTAACATTTCATCGCTCTTCTTTCATTTGAGGTACAGCTACTTTCGGCTCATTCGCTTCAGCCGGGTGTAACGAAAGACCACTCGTCCCCGCTTCATAGGCGGCTACTGCCAAGATGCAAGCATCGATAATGTCATCGATTTGGACGTTTGACATTTTCCATTTCCACGGAGTGCTTTTCGAGTATTTTTGAAGTAACTCGATTCGCTCATCCTGCCCTTCGACTGTCTTTTTCGAATGACTTGCCTCATGCCCCATCATGACCGAGAAGCATACTTCTGGGTGAGATTCATAAACGTCTTCCGCTAACACCTGCTGGAACTCACGGATACGCGGAACCAAATGCCAAGCCTGTTTGCTAATCCCTTTATCGATCAACAATCGACTTCGTTTGTTCGCTTCCTCGTATGCCGCTTCATGAAGTACTTCTTGAATCGGCGGGGTGAAAACGGACGATTTCCGCTCGACAAGTTGGCTCCGCATCCACGCGTCACACGCTCGACTCGGATGGTCGACCGTCCCTAAATCTTTCGGCATATCCACGAAATGCATCGCACCGTCAATGAGCAACTCCTCTAGCGTTTCCGAAATCGTCAAACATAAGGAAATGCTATCGTATGTGATGCGCACCCAACCTCCGCGTGCGCCGTCAATTCCTACTCCTACCATGTCGTACCTCCTGTAACATCATCAACACGCCGAACACGGCGAGAAATACTGTACACCCTAACCAGATTCGGTTCGGCCAAACCGTGTACGCAAAGCCACACAGAATCGCCAAACCGATCAAGAGGAGCGCTCTTAGCGCTCCCACGTTTCAATCATCCGTGCAAGCGTTCGGACCATTACACCAGTCGGACCTTTCGGACCGAGGTCGTTCGCTGCCGCACGTTCGCTCGTTCCTGCGATATCGAGGTGGAGCCACGGTGTATCGCCTACAAACTCGCCGACAAACGCTCCACCGAAAATCATGTGACCGAACCGACCAGGTGAGTTGTTCAAGTCGGCTACTTCTGATTTTCTCACTTTGTCGATGAACACATCAAAGTATGGCATTTGCCAAACGAGCTCATTCGTCTCGCGACTCGCTTCTTCTAGAGAGCGATAGAGTGTATCATCGTTCGTCAGACAGCCCGTCACGTCCGTACCGAGTGCGACGAGTACACCACCTGTTAGCGTAGCTACATCGATGATCGCTTTTGGCTCATACGTTTTCGCAAACGTAACAGCATCCGCTAGAACGAGGCGCCCTTCCGCATCTGTGTTGAGTACTTCGATCGTCTTACCGTTCATCGCCGTGATGACATCATCCGGCTTGAAGGCATCGCCTGAAATCATGTTGTCTGTCGCACCGATGATTCCGATGACGTTTTTATTCGGACGTGTGCGTCCGAGTGTCTCGAATAGTCCAAGGACAGTAGCCGCACCACCCATATCACCTTTCATTCCGACGATGCCATCTTTCGGCTTGATTGAATAGCCACCTGTATCGAACGTGACGCCTTTTCCGACAACCGCAATCGGAGCTTCTTCCTCTGCACCACGATATTCCAACACGATCAATTTCGGCGGGATTGTCGAGCCTTGGTTTACGGCGAGGAGTGCACCCATTCCGAGCCCTTCCATTTCTTCTTTTTCTAACACTCGGTATTTGAAATCATGGCGTTTCGCTAATTCTACCGCATAATCCGCCAACGTCTCTGCTGTCAAAATATTAGCCGGCATCATCGTCAACGTTCGGGCGACATTGACCCCTTTTCCATAAGCGACACCTGCATCGATGTCTTCTTGTGACACATCCCCAAGAAGTGTGATGTTTGGCTCTTCGACCGTTTGTTTCGGCTCTGACTTGTATGTAGGATGAGCATACGTCGCCATTTCAAATGCTTCTGCGAAAATGCGAGCCGCGTCGTTTGTGAACGTGTCGAGCGCGACTGCAACGTCCTTTAATCCACGCGCGTGGACGAGCTTCGCCACTTTCCCGAACCAGTTCCGTACATTCTCTGTCGTGATGTCGTTTCGTTGTCCAAGTCCGACAAACAAGACGCGTGCCGTTTCCCCGGCGAACGTCGGCAATAACGTCACTTCTCCTGTTTTCGTCGAAAGATCTCCTGATTGAATGAGTGCTTTCACTCGTCCACCGAACAATGCGTCGAGCCCTTCGTCGATTGAATCGGCCGCACCGATTCCAACGATCATCGTGTCATATGAATCTGTCCAATTTAATTGAGCAATTTGATACATCTTGCCACTTCCCTTCTTTATATATGGTAAGCATAGCGAACTTCTCCAAAATAATGAAATAGTATGCGTAAGAGTCAAAAAATCTTCGAATTCGTGGGCTATCTCCTCGTTGTGACGTTGTTTTATTTTATGATAGGATAAGAAAGTACGCAATCGGGCTTCTCTTCATCGTGAAGTGAGGCCAATTTGACTGGTCGAGGCTTCCCCTAGTCGTAGACCGTTGCTACTTTAACTTTCTTCGTTCTCGTTAATTCTTTTTTCTTTTCGGGTATGAAGTAACGAGGCAGGAAAGTACACTATTTCTTTGAAAAGAGGGACTACGCTTATGTCACACATTAAAGGTATTGGTGCATCTGCAGGGATTGCAGTTGCAAAAGCATTCGTCATGGAGACACCTTCATTCGATATCCCAACACACAAGATTGAAGATGTCGCTGCAGAAAAGGCACGTTTCCAAGATGCAATCGCACAATCTAAAACGGAGCTTGAAGAAATCCGCGAGCACACGCTTCGTGAACTTGGTCCAGACAAAGCCGAGATTTTCTCAGCTCACCTTTTAATCGTTGAGGATCCAGAAATCGTTTCGCAAGTGAACGATAAAATTGAAAGCGAAAACATGAACGCGGCGAAAGCACTTGACGAAGTCGCACAGACGATGATCATGATTTTCGAATCGATGGACAACGAGTACATGCGCGAACGTGCAGCTGACGTTCGTGACGTGACAAAACGTGTTTTGGCACACATTCTTGGGGTGACATTCGTGACACCTGCATCGATCTCAGAAGAAGTGATCATCATCGCTGAAGACTTGACGCCTTCAGACACGGCACAACTCAACCGTAAATACGTCAAAGGGTTCGCGACAAACATCGGTGGACGTACGTCTCACTCTGCCATCATGTCACGTTCACTCGAAATTCCAGCGGTCGTTGGTACGAAAGTGGCCCTTGAAGAAATCAAAAACGGTGAACTCGTCATCATCGACGGTACGGAAGGTGACGTGTTCGTCAACCCTTCTGAAGACCTCGTCAAAGAGTACGAAGGCAAACGTGCTGATTTCGAAGCTTACAAAGAAGAGTTGAAGCAACTCGTCAACGAAGAGTCTGTCACTGCTGACGGTCATAAAGTGAAGCTTGCAGCGAACATCGGAACGCCAAACGACTTAGAAGGCGTCTTGAAAAACGGTTCAGATGCAATCGGTCTTTATCGTACAGAGTTCTTGTACATGGACTCTGAAACATTCCCGACAGAAGAAGAGCAGTACACAGCATACAAAACGGTTCTTGAAGGTATGGAAGGCAAGCAAGTTGTCATCCGTACACTCGATATCGGTGGCGACAAAGAATTGTCTTACCTCGACCTCCCGAAAGAAATGAACCCGTTCCTCGGCTATCGTGCGATTCGCCTTTGCCTCGAGGAAACAGATTTGTTCCGCACACAACTTCGTGCCCTTCTCCGCGCGTCAGCTCACGGTAACCTCGCAATCATGTTCCCAATGATTGCGACACTTGAGGAGTTCCGCGCAGCGAAAGCCCTTCTCCTTGAAGAAGAAGCGAAGTTGAAAGAAGAAGGAATCGAAGTCGGTCAATATGAAACAGGGATGATGGTTGAAATTCCATCTACAGCTGTCATGGCGAAACAATTCGCAAAAGAAGTCGACTTCTTCTCAGTCGGTACAAACGACTTGATTCAATACACGATGGCGGCTGACCGCATGAACGAAAAAGTATCTTACTTGTACCAACCGTTCAACCCTGCCATCTTGAACCTTCTCCACAACGTCATCACAGAAGCACACAAAGCTGGCAAATGGGTCGGTATGTGTGGAGAGATGGCTGGAGAAGAGCTTGCGATTCCAATCCTTCTCGGTCTTGGACTCGATGAATTCTCGATGTCAGCTTCAAGCGTCCTTCGTGCACGTAGCCTCGTGAAGCGCTTGACGAAGACAGAAACAGAATCGATCGTCAACGAAGTCCTCAACATGGACACAGCTGAAGAAGTCGTGAACTTCCTTAGCGAAAAATTTGACATTAAAAAGTAACGTCAAAAGTCCTTCTCTCGAGCGAGAGAAGGACTTTTTTTACATACTATTTAAAAATCGAAGTCGTCCGGGTCTGGACCGACACGTTTATGTTGGTCGAGTGCGTCGATCCGTTCCATTTGTTCTTTGCTCAATTCAAAATCATGCAGGCTGAAGTTTTCTTCGATTCGATGCGATTTGACCGACTTCGGAATGATGACCCACCCTGTCTGAAGGTGCCAGCGCAATATCACTTGAGCGACAGAACGCTCCATTTCTTTCGCGATTGTAACTAACGTCGGTTCTTCGAACAACCCACCTTGCATGAGCGGCGCCCAAGCAACCGGTACGATGCCGTGCTCAGTCATATACGATGCTAATTCGGTTTGACGAAGCAACGGATGCCGCTCGACTTGGTTCACGGCTGGAACGAGTTCACTGTTTGCAGCCAATGTCTCAAGGTGATGAATCTGGAAGTTACTCACTCCGACCGCTCCGACACGTCCTTCGCGATATAATTGTTCAAGGGCGCGCCAAGAGTCAACAATTTTGTCTTCCACCGGCCAATGAATCAAATACAAATCCAATTGTTCTAAGCCGAGGCGTTCGAGTGAAGCTTCATACGCAGCGATGGCTGATTCATACCCTTGATCGGCATTCCAAAGTTTTGAGGTGATGAACAAATCATCCCGGGAAATATTCGCCATCTCCATTCCTTTTCGAATTCCGATTCCGACACCTTCCTCGTTCTCATAAACAGCTGCCGTATCGATGTGGCGGTATCCTTGACGAATCGCTTCCACGACAGCATCGATGACCGTATCCCCGTCCTCTACTTTGAAGACGCCAAGTCCGGTGGTAGGAATGGCTTTCTGACCATGATTCAACTCTACAGATTGTTTCATTTGTACCCCTTCTTTCGTGAGAATTCTTCTTCACTATAAAAGGGATTCCTACTTTTCGGAATAAGGCACATTGAAGTAACTATACAAAAAGAGCCGCTCCATTACTGGAGCGGCGTGTGAAACTTGGTTACTCTGGACCTCTGTCATCAGCTCTAAAGTCGAGCGCTTCCCCTGCGACGACCGTCTCACCGAACGGTACGACGACGACTTTTCCGTCTCCGTTCGTCCAAATGATCGGTGTGATGAGTGAAGGTACTTTATCTCGAATCGCATTGAGATCGACTTCGAGAAGTACGTCTCCCGCTTCGACTCGAGCACCTTCTTCTACTTTCGCAGTAAATCCTTCCCCTTTCAAATTGACCGTATCGAGACCGACATGAATCAGTAGTTCACGTCCATCGTCAGCCAAGATACCGATCGCATGTTTCGTTGGGAAGAATGTCGTGATTTGACCCGTCACCGGCGAAACGACCTGACCTGAGCTTGGTTCAATCGCAAATCCTTCTCCCATCATCCGACCAGAGAAGACTTGATCTGGTACATCATCAAGTGACAACAATACACCTGACATCGGAGCGAGGAAGCGATGATCAGCTTGTTCAGCCGCTTCCGGTGTAATCACCGCTTTTTCAACTTTTTCTTTCGGTTTATACTCGCCACCTTCGATGATGGTCGCGATTTGTGATTTGAGCGTATCCGACTTCGGTCCAAAGATGGCCTGAATGTTATCCCCTACTTCAAGGACACCGGCAGCACCAAGTGTTTTCAGGAGGTCTTTGTCGACTTGTTTGACGTCATTGACCGTAACACGAAGTCGAGTGATACAAGCATCCAAATGTTTAATGTTTTCAGGACCACCGAGTCCGACGAGCACTTCATACGGCAAGTCGTCCCCAATACCGGCTTTGTCCCCTTTCGCGCCGGTCTGAACGTCACGTCCAGGGATTTTCAGGTCGAATTTTGTGATGGCGAAACGGAATCCGAAGTAATAGATGACCGCAAAGACGAGTCCGACCGGAATGACAAGCCACCAGGCCGTTCGGTTCGGCAAGACTCCGAAGAGAAGATAGTCAATGAGACCGCCAGAGAATGTCATCCCGATCTTGACGTTCAGTAGATGCATCGTCATAAAGGAAAGACCGGCAAAGACAGCGTGAATTCCAAAGAGAAGTGGTGCAACGAAGACGAATGAGAACTCGACTGGTTCTGTGATACCTGTCAAGAATGACGTGAGGGCAGCTGAGAAATAGAGACCTTCGACGTCTTTCCGACGTTCTTTCGGAACCGTGTGGAACATGGCGAGACAGGCAGCAGGTAACCCAAACATCATGAACGGGAATTTCCCGGTCATGTACGTACCAGCTGTGAACTCGACGCCGTCACGTAGTTGCGCGAAGAAGATCCGTTGGTCACCTTGTACGAGATCACCGGCTTGGTTCGTATATTCCCCGAATTGGAACCAGAACGGAGAATACCAAATATGGTGAAGACCGAACGGAATCAAGGAACGTTCTACCAATCCAAAGATGAATGCTGATAAGGCAACGTTTGCCTCGATGACCGTACTTGAGAACGTATTGATCGCATTCCCGATCGGTGGCCATATATACGCGAGCGCAATCCCGATAATCAAACTGAATGCGGCCGTCGCAATCGGGACGAACCGCTTCCCTGCAAAGAATCCTAAGAAATCTGGCAACTTGATGTTGAAATACTTGTTGTACGCATAAGCTGCAACAAGACCTGCGATAATACCCCCGAATACCCCCATTTGGAGCGTCGGGATACCGAGAACGGTTGCATACTGCGGGTCGCCTTGAGCGATTTCCGCGGTAATCCCGTTCCACGTGCTGATGACTTTGTTCATGATCAAATAACCAACAATGGCTGCTAGACCAGCAACCCCATCCCCGTTCGCCAGGCCTATTGCGACCCCGACGGCAAACAGTAACCCTAAGTTTGCGAAGACGATGTCCCCGGCATCTGTCATGACTTGCCAAATTAGGACAAGTGAGTCATTTGCCAGAAACGGGAGCAATTCAACGAGGTCCGGGTTTTGGAATGCGGTACCAAACGCCAAGAGAAGACCGGCTGCCGGTAAGATCGCAACCGGAAGCATGAGTGCTTTCCCGACCCGTTGTAAAACGCCAAACACTTTCTTCCACATCATGGTTCCCTCCTTTGTCAGAATACTTACTTTTTCCCTCTAACGTTTGGATGAAACCGTTTCATATAAAAGAAAAAGACCAACCCCGAAGGATTGGTCTAAATGATGATTAGTTTGCTTTCTTTTCGTTACCTGAAGCGATAACCGCTTGAATTTCTGATTTCAATGCATCCGAACGTGGTCCGAAGATTGCTTGAATGTTGTTACCAACTTCAAGGACACCAGATGCGCCAAGGCGTTTCAACTCATCTTTGTTGACTTGGTTCTTATCTTTTACTTCGACACGAAGACGTGTGATACATGCATCGAGGTGCTTGATGTTTTGTGAGCCACCAAGACCAACGAGGATATCTTGTGCAAGTTCCGAACCAGTAGCTGTTGATTGTTCAACAACCTCATCTTCACGACCTGGTGTTTTAAGGTTGAACTTACGGATAACGAAGCGGAATCCGAAGTAGTAAACAACCGCGAACACGAGACCAACTGGAATGACGAGCCACCAAGCCGTACGACCTGGAAGAACACCGAAGAGTAAGAAGTCGATCAAACCACCTGAGAACGTCATCCCAATCTTAACGTTCAAGAGGTGCATCGTCATGAACGAAAGACCTGCGAACACTGCGTGTACTGCGAAGAGAAGTGGTGCTACGAACAAGAATGAGAACTCGATTGGTTCTGTGATACCAGTCAAGAACGATGTAAGGGCAGCAGAAGCCAAGAGACCACCGACAACCGCTTTACGCTCAGGACGTGCTTCATGGTACATTGCGAGTGCTGCTGCAGGAAGACCGAACATCATGAACGGGAATTTACCAGTCATGAACGTACCTGCTGTCAATTCAGCACCGTCACGAATTTGTGCGAAGAAGATCGCTTGGTCACCACGAACGACGTTACCCGCTGCATCTGTGTATGAACCGAATTCAAACCAGAACGGTGAGTAGAAGATGTGGTGAAGACCGAATGGAATCAATGAACGTTCGATCAAACCGAAGACGAACGCTGCCAAAGTGCGGTTTTCATTCAACATGAAGTTAGAGAATGTGTTCAAACCGCCCTGTACTGGTGGCCAAACGAGAAGCATTACGAAACCAGCAACGACTGCTGCTACTGCTGTTACGATTGGAACGAAACGTTTACCAGCGAAGAAACCAAGGAACTGTGGCAATTCAATATTGAAGTACTTGTTATAGGCCCATGCGGCGATGAGACCCATGATGATCCCTCCGAATACCCCTGTTTGGAGTGTTGGGATACCGAGTACGTTCGCGTATGCTGGGTCACCTTGTGCTAACACTTCAGGTGTGAGTTCGAGCCAAACACCCATCACTTTGTTCATGATCAAGAATCCGACGATTGCCGCAAGTCCGGCAACCCCGTCACCTGCTAAACCGATGGCGACACCGACTGCGAACAAGAGCGCCAAGTTCGAGAAGATGATTCCACCCGCTTGCTCCATCAATTGAGCGAATTTCACGACGCCTTCGTTTGTTAACCAACCAGCGCGTGATGTAAGTTGTGGGTTTTGCATTGCGTTACCGAATGCAAGAAGAAGACCGGCTGCCGGCAAGATCGCAACAGGAAGCATAAGTGCTTTACCGACTTTTTGAAGAACACCAAAGATCTGCTTAAACATCAACATTTCCTCCTTTTTTAAGTACGTATAAACAATATGATAGCGGTGTAGATGTCAGACAACCGACGTATCTAAACGTTTTCATAAATCACGTTTATAAAACAGAAAAGGCATGAATAAGGATAGAACGTAGACCTCTCCCAATGGAGAAATCACATAACGTTCCACTCCTTACTCATGCCTGATCGAATCAGTAACACGTAAGACACGTGGTATCATTTATCTACTTGTTAGGCGCTGGAGATGCATCGTCAAATATGTCGCTTCACCTCGTGGGACGGGACGCTTTAACTCGCGTTCCATGATGCCCATCAGCTCCCAAGCAGTACTATAGCATAGCGGATATTCGTCGCGCAACACCTTTTCAATTTTTTGTGGTGCCTCGACCATCTCACCCGTCGCAACCCGCTCAACGGCGTACCTTAAGTGCCGAAGTAAGCGCTTATAATCGAGTGAAGTTCGGTCCATTTTTACGTTCAAACGACTCTCAATCGTCTGGACGATTTGGCCAATGATTTGGTTATGACGATTCACTTCCAGGACATTTTTGAACGTCGTCGCTGAGTGAATATGGAGGGCAATGAATCCAGTCTCCGCATCTGGAAGAAGTACGTTCAATCGTTCATGGAACATATCGACGATTCGTTCCGCGAGCGCAAACTCGTTTGGATAGAGGGATTCCGTCTCAAGTAAAAACGGATTCGTCACTTCCATCCCTTGTTCGATTCGTTTCATCGTGAAGAACAAGTGGTCGGTCAAGCCGATATGAATGTGCTCATCGACTTTCTTACCTGTACTCGTCTCGATGAAGCCGACAATCTCTTGCATGAACGCAATAAAATCCTCATCGACATGTTTGACGAGTTCTTGGTACTGTGACTGTTCTTCTTTATCTGTCAGTTGATACACTTTCTCCGGGACGCTGGCCGGGTCGACGAGGTCGCCTGGTTTTTTGCCAAAGCCAATTCCCTTCCCGAGTAGAATGACTTCCGGATCCGTATCATGTTGACAAATGACAACGCTATTATTCAACACTTTTTTGATCGTATACATCGGTAATGTCATTCGCATCGCATCCCTTACTAAAAATCGTTTCGCTATCTAGTATATCGGTTCATGCCCTAAAAAAGTAGGGACAAAACAAAAAAGGCGAACATTTCTGTCGCCATTTAAAACATTGAATAACCGCTCTTTCGTAAGAAACGAATCGTCACGCCAGCCAAGATTGCTCCGAGCAACCCGAAACCGAGCATGAACAAATCGAGAAGTTGCAATCCGACGAGTCCTTCATAGATCCCCGTGAGTGCAGTTGACGTCTCGGTCACGTAACTCGAAAGTTTGACATTATCAATCATCATGATGACAAAAATCGGATAAATGAACACGAGTGTCCATGTCTTTTTAAGTAACATATTCAAGATGAAGCCGATACTGAAAAAAATCGTCATATATAAGACGGCCCCAATGACTGCTTGGATAATATGCATGTGATGTCCCCCTTGTCCGCTCTCCATTATACAAAATTCTGACCGACGTGGTCAAAGAACTTCCTATGACAATTTCGAAAGAAAACAGCTCGTTCTGAATCAGAACGAGCCGTACGTTAATCGAAAATTAGAACTTCCCTTTTTTGAGGACGAGTCCGTATTTTTTCAATTCGATGAAGTGTTTGTTGTCGATGACTTTCTTCATGAATGAAGCGTTGCGACCGAAGATTTTTTTACCCATGACGATTCCGATTCCATCGTTATGACCGAGTGAAGCAACTGTTCCTTTGCTCTCGTAAGTGAACTTCGAAGTCGATTTGCCATTGATGAGCGCAGCGATGTTTTTCGCAACGTTGTGCGCTTGTTGTGTTGCGATTTGTGCCGTCGGTGGGTATGGACGGTTCGAAGCAGGGTCCATGACTGCCGAGCAGTCACCGATGATGAAGACGTTGTCGTGACCTGGTGCACGGTTATCCGCTTCCACCATGACACGGTTACGAACCGCTTCAAATCCTGATTTTTCGATGATCGGGCTACCACTTACGCCACCTGTCCAGATGATCGTGTTGGCGTGGATTGTTTCCGTCGTGTCACCTTGAAGTGGACCAAACGTAACGACACCTGGCTCAACACCTTTGATTCCGTTACCGAGTTTCATCTCGACACCGTTACGCTCCAACCATTTCTGTGCGTACGTTGTGAGTTCTGGGTCGAAACCTGGAAGAACCGTTGGCGCTGCTTCAATGTTGACGATGCGAACAGCTTCGCGTGGAACGTCATATTGTTTGCAAAGCTCTGGGATTCGGTTGACGATTTCGCCGAGGAATTCGATTCCTGTGAATCCAGCACCACCGACAACAATCGTTACGAACGAGCTGTCAGAAGAACCGTTTGTTTTATATTGAGCGAATGAGTACTCGATGTGCTCCTTAATTTTACGAACACTGTTCAACGAGCTAATTGTCATGGCATTTTCTTTCAAGCCTGGGATACCGAATGTTTCCGGTACACCGCCGAGACCGATGACAACGTAGTCGTATTCGACGACGGAACCATCTTCAAGCGTGACTTGTTTCGCAGCAGTATCGACGCGATCGACGATCCCTTTGACAAGTTTCACACGTGACGGGTTCACAATGTCGTTAATGTAAATGCGTGCTTGGTCTGGGTTCATTGTTCCAGCAGCTGGTTCGTGAAGCCAAGTTGTTTGGTAGTGATAATCATGCTTGTTGATGAGCGTGATGTTCGCGTCACCTGCAGCGAGTGTCTTTTGAAGGTTGACGGCTGTGATGAGTCCGCCAAAGCCCGCGCCAAGAATAACAATGTTAGGTCGTTTCATGTTCATTTCCACCTTGTTTAAAGTTTTGTTTTTTTGAACAACTATGTTGTGTGTTTCTTCACATAGATGTTCACAATAAAGCCCATTCTTGTTCAACATCTGTTCACAATTGCTTCTGTTTCATTGTACGCTCTTTAATTTGAATTCTCAATGGAAAAGCTTATCTTCTTGAATTTTTTTTGAAAGTGTTGCATGTTTGTACTGAATGGATTTAATTCAATAAACTCTCTATAATAAATGTATACGCTTTGAGGAGGAATTCGATGAAGACGACGAAAGATGTAATCATCATCGGTGGAGGTCCGGTTGGACTGTTCACCGCATTTTATGCAGGCATGCGCCAACTCGATACGACGTTGATTGAAAGTTTACCGCAACTCGGCGGTCAATTGTCAACGCTCTATCCTGAAAAATATATTTATGACATCGCTGGCTTCCCGAAAGTGAAAGCACAGGATCTGATCGATCAATTAAAAGCACAGGCTGATCAATTCGAGCAAGACTACCGCCTTGGCGAAACGGTCGAAACGGTGGAACGTCTCGAGGACGGCACGTTCGTTTTGACGACGAATAAAGAAGAGTACCATACGAAAGCGGTCATCATCACTGCTGGAAACGGTGCCTTCTCAGCTCGTCCACTCGGTCTTGACGGTTGCGAAGATTACGCAAACCTTCATTACTTTGTCGACAACATGGAGAAATTCCGTGATCGCCGCGTCATGATTGCCGGTGGTGGCGACTCTGCTGTCGACTGGGCACTCATGCTCGAAGGGATCGCGAAAGAAGTACACATCGTCCACCGCCGTGACCGTTTCCGTGCTCACGAACATACGGTCGAACAAATGAAGGCATCGACGATTAATGTCCTTACGCCGTACAACATCGAGTCACTCTCAGGTGAGACACACATCGAATCTGTTGAATTGACGGATAAGGACGGCGAGTCGAAAATCGTTGAGATCGATGATTTGATTTGTAACTACGGATTCGTGTCATCTCTTGGCCCAATCAAGAACTGGGGAATGGAATTTGAGAAGAACACGATCCGTGTCGACTCACGCATGGAAACGACAGTTGCCGGGATCTTCGCTTGTGGTGATATCGCCACATACGAAGGAAAAGTGAAGCTGATTGCGACAGGTTTTGGTGAAGCACCAATTGCCATCAATCAAGTGAAGCAACTTGTGGACCCGACTGCACGTCATCCGCAACACTCGACATCTGTATTTGCCGGGAAATAATGATCAATCCTCTGTGGACCGTGTCCACAGAGGATTTTTTCATTTCCGCATCGTCTGAATGATGACCCGGTCAATCCAGTCATCGAGTTGCGTGAACACGAAGCCCGCCTTTTTCGCTTCAGCGATCGACATATAATAGTCGACGTCCGAATCATATGGTGACGACTCCCCATCTTTTATGATATGGACCGGTTTTCCGACATGTTGTCCGATTCGCTCCATTAAAGCACCCATGGAGATGAGACCGTCACTCGCTGCGTTGAAAGGACCAGTCACGTTCGCACGTCCCACCCATTCTAAAAATGCTGCTGCTTCCGCACTCGAGATGAAGCCCATCTTCGCTTCTGGATGATGCAGCACAATCGGTTCCTCGTTGCGAATAGCGTCCACATAAAATTTGAGTCGATCTGTATAATCATCTGGTCCGAGGACGATCGGTAAGCGTACGGTCGCAACTGGGAATGAAGCTCGATGGAAGAAGAACGACTCAGCTTCTCGCTTCCCTTGTCCGTAGTCATGCTCAGCCTCTAGATGATATTCATAATGGAGCGGATTAAAGTCACTCTCTTTTAAATCAGGACCCGGCGCGTATACCGACATTGTAGACGTCAGGATATATTTTCCGACTTTGTCCATGAACGCATCCGAAGCGATTTTTGCCTGATACGGAGTAAAACAAATGTTGTCATAGACGAGATCGTAACGTTCGCGTGCCAAGTCTTTCATCGTCGCGACCGATTGCCGGTCTCCTTTGATGGACCGAATCCCTTCGGCTTCCGGCACTTGCAACTGTCCCCTCGTCACAATCGTCACATCATCCCCCGCCTCCGCGAGTCGTAAGGCAAGTCGTTTCCCGAAATAGCGCGATCCTCCAAAAATCAATACTTTCCTCATCACCCTGGCCCCCTTCAATACGATTCTCTTCCCTACATTCCCTTTCCCCGACGTTCCGTAACTGGTCGAATCGCACAAAAAAAAGACTATGGCGCTCCATAGTCTAAAATAATTAACATTCTCCGGGTGTACCGGCGTTCGTCGCCGTCCGGAAACTCGAACCACAACCGCATGTAGCAATGGCATTCGGGTTTTTAATCGTGAATCCCCCACCGAGCATCGATTGCTTGTAGTCAATCTCAAGCCCATCGACGACCCCGTGATCGACTTCTGCGACGATGACGCGGACGCCGTGATGGTCGAATTGAATATCTTTATCCGTCTTCTCCTCATCAAAGCCCATTCCATATGAAAGTCCTGTACATCCGCCACCTTGGACCTTCACTCGCAAGTATTGCGCATCTGGACGTTCGGTCTGTTTCATCATCTCTTGCACTTGAAGTGCTGCTGATTCTGTCAAATGAATCATCTGAACTCCTCCTCATTTTATCTTCATTTCAAGTCAATTGACTTGTAGTTTTGTACATTATCTTGTATAACTAAACTGTAACAAAAAAAATTAAATCGTTCCATCTTCGGGGCAGGGTGAAATTCCCGACCGGCGGTATTGAAGAATTTATTCTTCTCAGCCCGTGAGCGAGCAAGGCGTTGCTTGCTGATTTCGTGAGATTCGAAAGCCGACAGTACAGTCTGGATGGGAGAAGATGGCGGCATCCGACCGATATCCGGATGTTTTCTTTGACGTGGACTTTTCCACCTCGGAAAACATCTATTTCGTATGCGCGTAAACTCTCCCGATTGTCTTCATTGCAATCGGGTTTTTATATGCGACGGGTGCCATTCATCGAGGAGCGACCTAAAGGAGAGATTCTGATGAAAACTACGCGCAACAAACGACTGACAACTATGGTGACTTTGGCGATGCTAGGGACGATCTCGTTCGTACTCATGCTATTCAACTTCCCGCTCCCATTTTTACCACCATTCCTCAAAGTGGATTTCAGTGACATTCCTGCACTCATTGCCGGAATCGTCTTTTCCCCACTCGCAGGTGTCGTGGTCGTCGGATTGAAAAACGTCTTGTACTATGTCTTTAACGGTGGCGGTGTCCCGGTCGGAGAAGTCGCAAACTTCTTCGCAGGTGTCGCATTCATGTACCCGGTCGCATGGTTCTACCACAAACGGAAGACGAACAAAGCACTCGCTTCCGGACTACTCGCCGGTACAATCACGATGGCACTCAGCCTCGCCATTTTAAACTATCTCGTCATCTTGCCAGCCTATGCTTTCTTCTTCGGAATGGCAGATATGGCCGACCCGGCCGTGAAGACGGACCTCGTCCTTTACGGGATCTTACCGTTCAACTTGATTAAAGCGATCTTGATCAGCGCACTCTTCGTTCCACTCTTCTTGAAATTGAAGCCGTGGATCGAACGTCAGCGCGTACAACTTCAAGCATAATCGATATACGAGCACTTAGGCGTTGCCTAGGTGCTTTTTTCAATCCGATGGATCAGGAGGAGTTTGATTGATGAAACATGAAGAGGATTTGATTGATTTTTTACAACAAGATGCAGAACTTATGAATCACCTTCGCACCGTTGCTACCCTTCGTCTGCCAGACTGGTGGATTTGCGCGGGCTATATTCGCGCAAAAATATGGGACCATCTTCATGGATACGATGCACCGACCCAAACGGACGACGTCGATGTGATTTATTTCGACCTTACTCAGTCGGAAGAATCCATCGAAAAAGAATTAGAACAGGTGTTGAATCAACTCGACCCGAGCGTACCTTGGTCTGTAAAAAACCAAGCGAGGATGCATTATGTGAACCATTTGCCACCATATACGTCATCGGTCGATGCGCTAGCGCACTTCCCCGAGACGGTGACCGCAATCGGGGTACGTCTCAATGTAGACGGTGAGCTCATTCTCTCAGCACCCTATGGCGTTCAAGACCTTCTCACACTACAAGCTAGACCTACACCGTATTTTGAAACAAGCACCTCAAAACATCCAATCTACTTGAAACGAATGGCTCAAAAAAATTGGCCAGCTCAATGGCCGAACGTCAAATTGTATACATCATCCCTACACTAAAAAACGCGACCACCGAAGTGATCGCGTTTTCTTATACTAATTAGAGAAGAAGTCCAGCCAATGTAGCTGACATCAAGTTTGCAAGCGTACCTGCGAGAATTGCGAGGACACCCATACGTGCGATGTCACCACGACGGTTTGGCGCCATACCACCAAGACCACCGAGAAGGATCGCGAGTGATGAAATGTTTGCGAAACCACAAAGTGCGAATGCGATCATTGCTTCTGTACGAGCTGACAAATCACCAGTACCGATGATTGGTGCAAACTCAGAGAATGCAACGAATTCGTTCAAGACTAATTTTTGACCGAGGAAGCTACCAAATTGTACTGCATCTGCCCACGGAACACCGATGACGAATGCAAGTGGCGCGAACACGTAACCAAGGATCAATTCGAGTGACAAGCTATCAAATCCGAAGAGTCCGCCGACTGAACCGAGGATCAAGTTGACGAGCGCAATCAATGAAACGAACGCGAGAAGCATTGCACCGACGTTCAAAGCAAGGAAGAGACCGTCAGAAGCACCACGTGCCGCTGCATCGACGAAGTTCGCCGCTCTGTCTTCTTCTTCCTCTGCAATCTCGATGTCATCATCGTATTCTTCTGTTTCTGGAACGATGATTTTCGCGAACAAGAGACCAGCTGGAGCTGCCATGAAGCTCGCTGCGAGCAAGTACTCGAGCGGTACACCGAGTGCTGCGTATCCAGCAAGTACAGAACCGGCAACCGATGCAAGACCACCGACCATAACTGCGAAGAGCTCAGACTGTGTCATCGTAGGAAGGTAAGGCTTGATGACAAGCGGTGCTTCCGTTTGACCGACGAAGATGTTTGCTGTTGCTGAAAGTGACTCTTTACGTGACGTTCCTAACGCTTTCGCGAGTGCCGTACCGAGGATACGGATGACCCACTGCATGACGCCAAGGTAGTAGAGTAACGCGATTAATGATGACATGAAAACGATAATCGGAAGGACTTGGAATGCGAAGACGAAGTTGTCGCCGCCGACCGCTGTTCCGAATACGAACGCAATCCCGTCACCCGCCGTGTTCAAGATTGCTTGAACCCCGCTCGAGATCCATTCAAGTGCTGAACGTCCCCAAGACGTGTACAGAACAAGGAAAGCAAACGCGAATTGAACAGCGAATGCTGCCAAGACCGTGCGCCATTTGATGGCTTTACGGTTGGTAGAGAAGATGTAAGCGATTGCAATTAGTGCCAAAATACCAACCACACTCATGATTTTCATTGATGTTGTGCTCCTTTCATATTAAACAAAGCGATTATATGTGTCATACCCGAAAAGAGATGTGCCCTACCGTTTGAAACGCTTTCTTTTTCTCGTTGTTAAACGTCAGACAACCTACATTCGAACCTCTTAGAATATAACATCCCTCTTTTTAAAATGCAACGGGTGAAATAAAAAAGTTTGAGGTCATCCCTCAAACTTTTCACCATGCCATCTCTTCTATTTTTTCATACACCTTCGTCACTAACTCATCCGGTGTTTCACCGGTCACGACTTCCCCGTCGACGAGGCAAAAGAGATCAAGGGAACAGACGCCACAGTAGCCTGTACAGCCGTATTCGACCACATCGAGATCAGGGTCAGACTCTAATTTCGCTCGGGCCACTTGTGAGCCCATCGCTAAATTCGAGGCGCAAAATTCGATGATTGGATTCATCATATATGTCACCGTCTTTCTTTACGTGAATTATCGGAAAATGGTTCTTCTACGGCAGATTATAACATGATACAGTTGAAGAGTAACAAAGGGGGATTATTATGCGCAAATTAGTCGTCTTAGGGGGCGGTTACGGGGGTATGCGTGTCATCGAAAGAGTTCTTGGACATCAGTTGAAGGACGTATCGGTCACGCTCGTCGATCGCTTACCTTATCATGGATTAAAAACAGAGTATTATGCGCTCGCTGCAGGAACAGTCTCGGACCGCGATATTCGCATCGATTTTCCGGAAGAAATTGACTACATATACGGACAAGTCACGGATATCGATACGGAAGACAAGATGGTTCTTCTCGCGAGTGGAGAAAAAGTACCGTATGATGACCTCGTCATCGGATTAGGCTGTGAAGACAAATATCATAACGTCCAAGGGGCAGCAGAGTTCACGTACAGTATTCAAACACTTGAAGAATCACGAAAAACACAGCAAGCGATCAACGGGTTACGGCCTGGCTCGGTCGTCTCGGTCGTTGGAGCCGGATTATCCGGCGTCGAACTCGCAAGCGAACTACGCGAGAGTCGTCCTGATTTGACGGTTCGCTTGTTTGACCGTGGGCCTTCCGTATTATCATTCTTATCCAATCGTGTCTCCATGTATGTGCAATCTTGGTTCGAAGAGCACGGAGTCGAAGTCATCAACAACGCCAACATTACGCGCGTCGATGCCGATGGATTATGGAACCATGAAGATTTGTTCCCTTCCGACTTGACCGTATGGACAGCCGGTATTCAACCGGTCGCTGTCGTACGCAATCAAGGATGGGAGCTTGATGGAGGCGGACGTGTCAAACTGACGGAGCACCATTTCGTCCCTGGCCTACCAGACGTATTTGTCGTCGGAGACAATGCGAGCTTGCCATACGCACCGTCCGGACAGCTCGCCGAAGCTCAGGCGGAACAAATCGTTCAAGTGCTCCTCTGTAAATGGAAAGGACTTGCCTATCCAGAGTTACCAGACATCAAATTGAAAGGGACGCTCGGTTCCCTTGGGAAGAAAGCAGGCTTCGGGGTGTTCATGGGGAAACAATCACTCACCGGCAAAGTCGCCCGCTTGTTGAAGTCCGGCATTCTTTGGAAACATAAAGTCATCAAGTAAACAATTGCGAATGGACCTGACGGGTCGATTCGCTTTTTTCATGCACCGCATCACCGATTTTCTGTTACCGTTACGTCCTCTTGAGTCAAAAGTCTTGTATCTGAATCCCCTGTATCCTTATCTAAATATTCAGATTTTTAATGCCATCGACATATTCTATCCGTTGGAAATACTTGTTACTCTATGAACACGGCAGTACGACATCCTGTCATCTTGCCTACTACCTTAAAGGAGGAAACAAGTTGAAGAAAATCTGTAGCACCGTCCTTGCATCATTGCTCGTCTTATCAACCGTCCCAGGAGGCGCGGAAGCCGCCCCGAACAAGGAGAAAGAACGCGTCCTCGTCGTCTTCAAAGAATCGGCAAAGAAAATCCCTCTCTCGATTGAAGGCATGGAAGTTAAACAACAGTATTCGAATATTCCTGCAGCAGCACTTGAAGTTCCGAAAGCTGCCTTGAACGGACTGAAGAATAACCCGCATGTCGCACACGTGGAAGTCGATCAAACGGTACATATCGAGAACCAAAGCCAGGATTGGGGAATCCCTAAACTTCAAGCTCCTTCCGCTTGGCAAAGTGGGTTCACTGGGAAAGGTGTCAAAGTATCCGTCGTCGATACGGGTATCTCCGCTCATCCTGACTTAACGATTGCTGGTGGTGCCTCGTTTAGTACGGTCACGAGTTCTTACGCCGACGATAACGGTCACGGTACGCACGTCGCCGGGATTATCGGAGCCCGTAACAACAGCATCGGTACGGTCGGAATCGCTCACGAGGCAAGCATCTATGCCGTCAAAGCACTTGAGGCGAACGGTAGCGGTAGTCTATCAAGCATCATCGCCGGTATTGATTGGTCGATCACAAATGACATGGACATCATCAACTTGAGTCTTGGGACGACAAGCCCTTCGACGACACTCCAACAAGTCGTGGATCGTGCGAATAACGCAGGCATCCTTGTCGTTGCGGCAGCCGGAAACAACGGACGTACCGATGGGTCGGGCGATCTCGTCAACTACCCAGCGCGTTACAGTTCGGCAATCGCCGTCGCTGCGACGGATATCAACAACAACCGTGCCTCGTTCTCAGCGACAGGTGGCACAGTCGAAGTCGCAGCACCTGGTGTCAGCATCAATTCAACCCTCTCAAATGGCGGCTACGGTCAAATGAGCGGGACATCGATGGCGACGCCTTACGTTGCAGGTAACCTTGCGCTCATGAAGCAAGCCTTCCCAACGTTATCGAGCACGCAACTCCGTACGAAATTATCGCAAGATTCGATTGACCTCGGTACGGCAGGTCGTGACACTTGGTTCGGAAATGGACTCGTCCAAGCCCCTACTTCTGGTGGTACGACACAACCGGTACAAGCACTCACGTCGACAGTATCGACTTCGAAGTCATACTACTACGCGGGTGAAGTCGTCTCGATTTCTTCAACAGTTCGTAATTCGAATGGCCAAGCAGTCGCGAACGCCGATGTCCGTGTGACGGTCACACAACCGAACGGCGCGACGCTCGTCGGTACAGGCAAGACGAATGCTTCAGGTGCCATCACGTTCACACTCTCTACGAACTCTTGGTCACAGCGTGGTACGTATCAAGTGAAGTCTGACGCGACGCTTACAGGTTACACGGCTGGTTCAGCAACGTCATCGTTCCAACTTCTCTAAACAAAAAAAGTCGAGCGCTTGGCTCGACTACACTGATTGACGAATCACGTCGCTTCATACGACCTGGTTCGTCTTTTTGTAATGTGAACATCTACAATCGTTGCGCCGTATCCATCAACTGTGTCGAAGATGTCGCAATTTGTGTCGTCGCCCGCTTGAGTTCGGCAATCGACTCCACAATCTCATCGATGTCCCCGGCAAGGCTCCCCATCTGTCCGTCGGCATGTTCCGAGTCACCAGAGATCTGGAGGAAGGCATCCGTCACTTGATTGATTCGTCCCATCGTCTGCTTCATCTCTTGCTCGGTTGAAAGCACTCGACTCGATGTCTCTTCCATTTGATTCGTCAAACGCTTCACCAAATCCTCAACTTCTTCCGCTGCTTGCTTGGACTGACTCGCAAGCGTCCGGACCTCGGAAGCGACGACTTGGAACCCTTTCCCTTGCTCTCCAGCCCGCGCCGCTTCGATGGCCGCATTCAAACTGAGCAAGTTCGTCTGATTGGCAATCTGTTTCACCGAATCTGCAATCGTCATGATCTCATTCATCAACTTTTCGAGCGCTTTGATTTCTTGGGCAGAATCTGAAAGGTCTCGTGTGATCTCATCGAGACGGCCTGTCTCGGACAAGATGGCGTCTTTCCCACTCACCGATGAATGAAGCACTGTCCTTAATTTCGTCTGAGTCAATGAACTTGAATGTTTCATGTCATCCGCTCTCTCGTTCATCGACTGGAAACTGGCCATGACCTCTTGCGAGAGCGCCGCTAAGTCTTCACTAGCCTGTTGGATCGTTTGACTGATTTCATCCTTCACAAGTTGCATTTGGTCACGAACGACTGCAGCTTCGTCATCGAACATCTCCAGTACGATCTGTTGCTCAAAATTAAAGATTTTCGAAACCGCCATCATCAACTTCATTTTTGATTCGGCGTCGAGCTGCTCATCTTGAATCGATAAGACGAGTGTTTCAAATATTTTTTGGAAGGCAGCCATGTACCACTTTCCTTTTAAGCCGATTAGATAATGACGTTTGGCAATCACGAGGCGTCTGTTAATATACGCTTCATTCAACTTTCCTTCAAACATCTCCATGATGTGGTTCGAGAGGGTCAGTTTCAATTTGTCCGAAGACGAGTGTTGCCGAATCAAGTCTTTCATCTCATCAATCTTTTCGAGCTCCTCATAAAACACATCAACTAAACGGGGTGTCAACTGACGTAGTTCATGTTGATAGGCACGCAAATAAGCGAGATCTTCACGTTCGAGGCGAATCAACTGACGTTGTCTTTCTAAATCCTCCGGTAACGCGATCAACAAGTGCTCCATTTGGGACGAGGTGTCTAAATGGATCGGCATGTTTCGTTTTCGAGCAAACATTGAACAGTCCTCCTTCAATGAATGTTTTCGTTAAATTTTCAAAATATTATAAAAATTATGCAAGTTATGTTCAGTTTAGCTCGTTAGTAAAAAGTTGTAAAATCGTTTTCGAAAGAATAGGTAAACAAAAAACGAACCTTGCCTTCGCATGGTCCGCCTGTCGTCAATACTCATTTATGATTGCTTCGCTTCAATCGCCGCATATACTTTTCTTAACTGAACGACGCCTTCATCAATTACTTCCCCGTCTAACAAGACGAGCGGATAGAACCATTCGTCCTCTTTAAGTGCCTGTGCAAACTCGTCTTCACTCTGTTCGAAGTCGATATATTCGAACGAAAAGGATTGCTCTGGATACTTTCGTCCGAGTGCACTTTGTAACCATTCATACGTCTCGGTCGAACTCGGTGCACCGACACAACTCGCACATTGAACTTCAGCCCCATATACCGTAATTTTCATCTTCATTCCCCCTCAAAACCATTATACAAAATCCTTCCCTTACTCGATGATGAAACGCTCAGCGTAAATGATTGAGAAACACTCTCAAACTTGCTAGAATAAAGTAGAACGAGAAAGGGGTAGATACCATGGAAATGTTTGATCAAGTCCAAGAAGTGCTCGATAAATTGCGTCCGTTCTTGCTTCGTGACGGCGGAGACGTCGAACTCGTAGATGTCGAAGAAGGCATCGTCAAGCTCCGTTTGATGGGTGCTTGCGGCAGCTGCCCGTCTTCAACAATCACGCTAAAAGCCGGTATTGAGCGTGCACTCATCGAAGAAGTACCAGGCATCGTCGAAGTAGAACAAGTATTCTAAGCAAAAAGGGAGACATTCGTCATCCCTTTTTTTCATGCTTCCATTCATCTAAGCTCTCGACCATATAGGTTGGGAGTTTTTCTTGTTCTTGGATAAATGCCGGTCCATGTACACCTGAATTCACATGGAGTGTACGAATGCCACCATTGATTCCAAATAAAATATCTGTGTGATAGTTATCCCCTACCATGACGACATCTTCTTTATTCAACCCAATCATGTCGAGTGCGATGTCAATCATGACCGGTTCCGGCTTTCCGATGAAGAAAGGATCTTTCTCCGTCGTCACGGTCAACACGGACGTGAGTGATCCGTTCCCCGGTAAAAATCCACGTTCGGTCGGAATGGCGATATCCCCATTCGTCGAGATGAATCGAGCCCCCGAACGGATGGCGATTGCGCCTCGCGCCAACTTCTCATACGTGATGTGTCGGTCGAGTCCGATGACCACGTAGTCCGCCTTCGGTTCGTCCGTGACATGAAAACCGCGAGACTCTAACGCGAGACGGAGTCCGTCTTCCCCAATCATATAGACGGTTGCTCCTGGCGACATCTTCTCAATATAAAAAGCCGTCGCCATCGCGCTCGTCAAGACGTTCTCCGCCTTCACGTTTGCGCCCATCGCAATCAATTTATCCGCGATCTGTTGTTGTGTCATCGATGCGTTGTTCGTGACGAACAAATACGGAACGCCCGTCGCTTCTAATTCGTTGACGAAATCAACCGCTGCCTGAACGGGTTCTGTACCGGCATACATCGTGCCGTCTAAATCAAACAAATATCCTTTAATCGGTTCCATCCAATCACTCGCTTTCTGGTAAGAATGCGGACACTGGTCCAAGCTCGACTTCTAAGTAGTGACGAACTTGTGCGGAGAATGCCGTGAAGTCTTGTTTTGACGTCTTCACCCACTCATCAAATTTTGATGCGTCGGCGTGCACAAACTCACGAACGTAATAGGCACGTAATCCGACGAGCGCTTTCGTCGCGTTCGCCGTCGTTTCATCAAGTACACGCTCATCCAGTAAGATGTCGACAATGTCTTCATAACTGCCCGGATCTCGCATAATGAACCCGTCAATCATCGAGTTCCCAACATCGATGACACCTTCCATAAGAAGGACGGCCATTCGCTGTTTCGCAAGCTCCACCGTGAACGCATCCCCCGTCAATTGATCGGTGTGCGCTAACATCGTCTCCATTTGTTCCAGTGTCTGATTAATCTTCTCTCTATTCACAAAATACATGATGATCCCCCCTGCTGTTAATACTAATGCTTTTTCGGTCAGGAGAAAAGAATCTGTCCTATTTACATCATTTATAAAATTGTGATACACTAATCAACGGATTTAAACCGTAAAAAGTATAACACATTGAATAGAGATAACGTGGAGGGTACAACATTATGGAACGTGAATTAGCATTAGAAATCGTACGGGCAACAGAAGCAGCAGCACTCGCATCATCGAAATGGATTGGACGCGGTCAAAAGAACGAGGCCGATGATGCAGCAACGTCAGCGATGCGAGAAGTTCTCGGAACGGTCAACATGGATGCGACAGTTGTCATCGGAGAAGGTGAACTCGATGAGGCCCCAATGCTCTACATCGGGGAAAAACTCGGAACGACATTCGGTCCGAAAGTTGACATCGCTGTCGACCCACTCGAAGGAACATCCATTGTCGCAAAAGGCCTTGGAGATGCGATGGTCGTCATCGCCGTTGCTGATGAAGGTGCCCTCCTCCACGCACCCGATATGTACATGGACAAGCTTGTCGTCGGTCCAAACTTAAAAGGGAAAGTCTCCCTCGACGAACCGCTCGAGTCAATCATTGAAAAAGCTGCGAAATATAATAATAAGCGCATCGAAGAAGTAACGGTCATCATGCAAGACCGTGACCGCCACGAACACCTTCGTCAAGCCGTCATGAATGTCGGCGCACGTGTCAAGCTCTTCGAGGATGGCGATGTCTCTGCCGGAATCGCTGCTGCCGTCAAATCGAACCCAATCGATATTTTCATCAGTACAGGCGGAGCTCCTGAAGGAGTCATCACAGCCGCTGCTGTCAAAGCGCTTGGTGGAGACATGCAGGCCCGTTTACATCCGATGAACGAAGAGGAATCAGCTCGCGTCATCTCAATGGGAATTGAAGACCCACTTCAACTCCTTACGCTCGACGACCTCGTCAAGAGCGACGACTGCATCTTTGCTGCGACGGGTGTCACTTCAGGTGAGTTGCTCGATGGCGTCAAGTTCTTGACGGATGATATCGTCGAGACGACGTCACTCGTCATGCGCTCGAAGACACGCACGATTCGTAAAGTCGTGGCTGAACATCACTTGTCATTGAAACCATACTTACAAAAAACTGAAGTCAACGCCTAAAAAAAACGCCTTGCTCAATAAAATGAGCGAGGCGTTTTTTTGATTAGAATCCTTGTTCCGTTCCGTGTACCGGCTCGTCCGAACCAACTTGGTTGTCGCGAATCGAGTCATAGAACGTCGCATACGTTGTCGAGAAGTAAGGTCCGATGAAGAAGAACCCAATCCCTAATGTCAAAATACCGACGAGGAACCATCCGAAGAACGACAAGAAGAGCATGAATGCTTCCATCTTGTGCCCGTCCATGAGACGACGCGATTCCGTGATCGCTTCGAGTGCCGAAAGCTCAGACTGATCGCGTAAGATATACGGCGTAAGCGAGTACGAGAATCCTTTGATGATTCCAGGTACGATGAGCAATAACGTCCACAATACGAGGAACACACCCATCACGAAAGACGTGATGACATGTTTCAAATAACGTTTTTGGAACGGCTTGAACAATGTCGAGAGTGATGCGCCATTTCCGCGTGATACGTTAAGCGCGAGCCATGACCAACCGATGGCAAGTGGTGCAATCAAGATTTGAAGAACGTTCGACACGAAACTTAACGTGACGTCTGTCGATGTGAGCGGCTCTGTAGAATTCGGGTCCACAGGTGGAGCAAATCCTTGTGGAATCCCGTTGATGATCATGAACAAGAGTGCCAATCCAGCCATGAGCCACCATTTTCCTTTCAGTGCTTGTCGTGCATGTTGTTTCCATTCAGATCTCATTGTAACCCATCCTTTTTTATAGTCTTCTCTACAGTGTACGTGAAAAGGTTGAAGGACGTTTCAAAAAAACATAAAAAAGGGAAAGGATTTTTCCCTTTCCGTTTAACGAATCATTACGTTACCTAAAAAGAACTGAGACATGGATAAGATCAACAAGAGCACTCCGAGCGAAAACGCTAGGTGAGATGTAACTTTGAAAACGCGACTCCGTAAAAAAGAGTGGCTGTATTCAAAGCGACGGACGATCAACACATGAATGAGTTCAAAAAGAATGACTGCCGCCGTAAAATAAAAAGTCATCATGATATGAAAGCCAAAAAAGAACATGGCCAGTATCCCTAGTCCGAGATTATGAATTCGATTATGGACGTCATCCCGATCCCCGACGGTCGTTTGTACATGTTGCATCCAATCACCTCACTCCAAAAACCAAAACTACGTAGCTATCCTTAATGACAATTTATCACATTTTTCCAACCCTTAAACTCGAAGTCATGACTTTTTACCTAAACGAAATATTTGGAAATTAACTGTAATATAGAAATATAAAAAGTGCTGATTGCTCAGCACTTTACGCATTTTTCTCTTCAGTCTTGTTGAACTTCCGCTTCAACTTCAGTTTCTGCTTCGTTCCACCAAAGACAGGACCACTCTCTTCTTCGTTAATGTCCGTCTCTTTCTTCAGAACGAAATAAGGACATCCGAAATTACAATACTCGTATACATAGTCCATCACGTGATCAATCCGGTTCTCATACGTCGCTAACTTTGATTGTGGTTCATAGAACCCCTTCAAACGTAGCTGCCCGTGTCCCCAGTCGCCGACAATATAGTCGTATTTATCAAGCACGTCACTATACCTTGCGATAAACGCTTCTTCGTCAAATCCGTCGCGCTTCTCTTCTAAAACGGTATATCCGTGGCGATTCACTCGAATCATCGCTCCCACCTCCACTCTGTTATCATAGCATGTCCCGCTATGACGGCTCTATCCTTTTCGAATGACCTCATGACGAGCGACGATTGTCTCTCGCAACACATCCCTTAGTAATTCCGGCATGAAATATCGCTTCGGCTGGTCTGCTAAGTATGGAAGGAGCGGTCCAAACGTCAACATATCGACCGTCGCGACGCGATATGTCCGATTCGGTTCAAGCTTTTCTCCCATGACGTAGTACTGACCGTCCCGCTGTTCGATTTGATACAGACTCGGTTCACCGAGTACGGTGCCTCTGAATCCTAGACCTCTGACGTGCATATTCGTGAACGTTTCCTCATTTACGTCATGTAAAAATCGTTCGAGCGTCTTACCGTCAAGCGTCAGGACACATGGGTTGATTGGATGTGGACAGATCCGATGCAACATGTTCAGCGTGACTTTTCCTGGAGCGAGACCGTCTAGGACGACTCCGGACGGAATGATTCCGACATCGGCTGCACACCATTCGACCATCCCTTCTACAAGCAACTCACCAAGCGGAGAATACCCGAACCAATCAGATGCATATCCTTCTGTTTCTGCAATTGTGATATCAAGGAGGCGTTCGGCATCTGCCCCTTCTGTATCTAACAACGCCAACGTATCTGGACTATCTGATTGTTGTGACAGTTCGTGGAGGCGAGCTTCTTTCGAAACGACTCCTGACTCATCGAGCGTCAGCGTCACTTCCCCGACATACTTCCCATATTTCCCGGCTTGTGCAATGAGCACTCCGTTCGTCGTCACGCCTTCATCTAAAACGTGATGCGTATGGGCCCCGAGGATGACGTCAATGTCAGGATACATGTCTGCTAATCGTTCATCCCCGAAGAAACCGAGATGACTGAGTGCGATGATGACATCACAATGTGCCAACCGCTCTAGCGCTCGCTTTGTCGCTTCGTAAGGCGATTCGATTTGCCAACCAAGTTCGGGATACAACTCTTCATAAGGGGCTGTGACACCAAATAAGCCAATTTTCAACCCATCACGCTCAAGAACAAGCGTTTCTTCGACCCAATCTGGTCGCGACCCGTCTGCTTCATACACATTCCCAAGCAAAATCGGGAACGTCGCCTCTTCATATAGATCGGCTAACCAATCGTGTGGAAACGTGATGCCTTCATTGTTTCCAATCGTGACGGCCGTCGGTTGAAGTCGCTCGAGTAAGCGAACGTTCAACTTTCCGCGCGTCACCTCAGTCGCCGGATGTGTGCGATCGGCATGATCTCCTAAATCAAAATAGAGTGTATCGTCCGTACGCCGTTCTTCTAGAAATGAAACAAGTTTCGGCCATTGGTCGAACTTTGAGTGAAGATCATTGTAGTGAAAAATAGTAAGTTTCGTCACGGCCATCCCTTCCTTCTAAAACAGACTAATTTGTCTAGGTGCAAGCTCGTATTCGAGCCCGAGAATTTCAATCAAACGTTTGGCGTTCGGAGCCGCGTCCCCGGCCGAGTTGTTGTTAAAGTATACATACACGTCTTTCGCTTCACGGTCAATCTCGCGAAACGCGGCGGCAAGCTCCTGAAGTTCTTCTTCACTATAGCGATACAGACATCGAACGTGCCGCCATTCCTGACTCGTCATCCCCGGCTTTTTAAGCCAACCTGACGTATTACGTCCATGCAATCGTACGACGGCTACCTCAGGGTGTGTCACGACCGGCACGAACGGAATACTGCTTTCTTTCGTCTGTGGCTCATCACAAATCGTATTGATGAATCGCTGTTCCTTTAAAAATTGAAGCGTACGATCCCGGAACGCCTCAGAGAACCAAGTTGGATTACGAAACTCGATGGCAATCTCATAATCAGAGAGTTCGGCACGGAGTGTTCGCAAATAGTCGAGATGTGGTTTCGATACGTCGAACCAAGGCGGAAGCTGGACGAGCACGGCCCGTAACTTCCCTGCCTGTTTTAATGGATCGACCGAAACACGATAACGCTCAAACAATTCAATAAGTGGTGTTTTCGGTTCACGGTCATGTCCGCTCATTTCCCGGGAAACTTTGACGACGAATTGGAAATGGTCCGGTGTCTCAGTATCCCACTTCTCGAAATTTTTCACGGGCTGTATCGCATAAAATGTCGAATCGACTTCAACGGTCGGGAAGTGACCCGCGTATGTCGATAGTTTATGTTTTCGTTCCTCTGGGGTCGTGTATAACAGATCGTGGTCACCCCATCCAGTCACACCAACGTAAATCATAGCGTCCTCCTTTATGACTCCGAAATGACGGTCGCTTTCCGTTTCGACCAGTTCCATGTGCCTATATACGTAATGAGCAACAAGACCAGCCCCATGATGAACGGATAGCGCATATCAATATCAAACGCAATACCCGCGAGTGTCGGTCCTAAAATATTTCCGATGCTCATATAGGCGTTGTTCATCCCCATCGCGAGTCCCTGTTCGTTTCCGGCAAGTTTTGAGACGAGCGTGTTCAATACCGGGCGCAAGATGGACGTCGACAAGAAAATGACGAGTGTCACTGCAAAGAACAACATATACGTTCCCGCGAAGAGCGATAATAAGAAACCAAACGCCGCGAGCGCGATGAAGGCGAGGACGACTTTGACCTCTCCCATCAGCTCGACTAAACGGTCTACCGCGAACAGTTGGACGATGACACTGACGACGCCCGTTCCCGTCACCATGATCGCAATCTCTTGAGGCGTCGCGCTGAACATCTCGCTGACATATAATCCAAGCACTGATTCATACGCCATGAGCCCGAACGCCATGACCAAGTTGATCAATAACACGAAGAAGTATGGTTTACGTGTCGACATGACCAATTGTGTCGGTAATGATTCCTTTATTTTCGGTTCCACGTAAGGAGCACGGTCCGGTTCTTTTAAAAGAAGAACGGATGAAATGACAGCAATGAACGAAACGATTGCTGAGACGAGTAATGGCGTCTTTAGCCCGAACTCGGCAAAAAATCCACCAATCCCTGGTCCGACGACAATTCCTAGTGACATTGCCGCGGAAATATAACTGTTCCCTCGCGCTCGCTGTTCGAGCGTCGTGATATCCGCGACATAGGCAAAGATGGCAGGAATCAATAACGCGGCCCCGACTCCCCCAATGGCACGCGACACAAGCAGGATCGTTAAATTATCCGATAGATAGAAGACGCCCATCGAGATGGTAAATCCGATGAGACCTAAAATAATCATCAAGCGACGACCGTACACGTCTGCCCATTTCCCCGCAATTGGTGACATGACGAGCTGAGCACCCGCAAATACGGAAATCATCAACCCGGCGGCGGTTCCCCCTTCGCCAATCATCTTTAAGTAATCCGGAATAATCGGGATGATGATCCCGAAGCCGGCGACGGCGATAAACATATTTAACATGAGGATCGCCAATTGATTTTTTTGTTTTGTTGTCAACGCATGTCACTCCCTTTTCATCTTTCCATTTTACTGTTTGAGCTCACATATGGGCAAACAATAAGACAGAAAAAAGCCCATCCTTGACCAAAGGATGGGCTAGACTTATGAGATGCGTGACTGAGCAAGTGATTCTTGCGATGCACCCTTCGGAAGAAGGAGTGTGATCGCATAGACAATCATCGTTGGAACCGCCCAAGCAAGACCGATTTCCGCCATTGGTAAGTTTCCGATCCAAGAAGTGACCGCAGACGGCTGGATGCCGTTCCACGTTTCAAAGAACGAGAGCACGAGCGCCGTATAAATCGTCGCTTTCATCGCCACACCAGGGTTTCGCTGAAGTCGTTCTGTCACCGATACGAGCACGAGCGCGATCATGACCGGATAGAGAAGCGTGAGAAGTGGGACCGCGATTTGGATCAACGTGCCCAATCCGACGAGTGAGATCAAATAGCCGAACAATGTAGTCGCGATGACGACATGGTGGTATTTGAGTGAATCAAACTGGTTGCTGATGAAACGTGAGAACTCTGAGATGAGTCCGACCGCTGTCGTCAAACAAGCTAGGAAGACTGCTAACCCGAGAGCGAGCATTCCGACTTGGCCGTATGACGTACCAGCGAACGCTTGGAGAAGGCTTGCACCACTCGTTGTTCCTTCTGCGACCGTCATATTCGCACCGATTGATCCGAGCGAAATGTAGACGAGCATCAAACAGGTAACCGCGAGCATCCCTGCAGAGCGAAGGAGTGAAGACGCTTCTTTTTGGTCACTCAATCCATTGGCTTTCAACGTGACGAGGACGATTGCCCCAAAGACGAGGGCCCCGAATACATCCATCGTCAAATAACCTTGTTGGAAACCTTGGCCGAGTGCGCCAACCCATGTCTCAAATCCTTCTGCTGGAGCTCCTGGCTCCCCGAGTGGAGCGACAAGGTTCGTGATTCCAATCGCTGCGAGCAAGAACAAGAGGATTGGTGTGATGATTCGTCCGATGACTTCAATCAACTTTTGAGCACGAAGCGTCAAGAAGAACGTCAACCCGAAAAAGACGGTCGAACTCATCGCGAGTGTCAAAGTTGAAGGTGCATCGAGAAACGGAACGAGTCCCATTTCATACGTGACAGCAGCCGTACGTGGGATTCCGAAGAATGGCCCGATGGCTACGTACATCAATCCCGTCAAGACGAGCGCGAGACGTTTTGGAATATAACGAGCAATTTGGTCTGTTCCGCCGCCGACCCGAGCGACTGCGAACAAAGCAAGAAGCGGTAAACCGACACCCGTAATGACGAACCCGATCATCGCCGGTACGAGGTTTTCCCCCGCCAAGGCGCCGAGCTCTGGTGGGAACAGCAAGTTCCCGGCCCCAAAGAATAAAGCAAAAATCGTAAACGCTAACGGGAACAATGTCGATTTTTTCATACAACTACCTCCATACACTTGATATTCCGAACGACTTAACAAAAAAATAATAACTAAATTTTCTGACAATATATCGCTTGGTCTATTTCATTATACACACTTCCTATCGTTTGACCACCCCATCTCCAAAATTCGAGGTTTAATTTTTTGAAATGTAGATTTCACAAAAAAATCCCCTTCGACATGAAGGAGAATGTAAGCGTTTAATAACGAATGTCAAACTTCCGGAATCCTTGATCGTCTGTCTTCGCTTCATCAATTCGCTCGACGCCGACGAAACGATTTCCGTCTTGTAAAGCTTTTTGAAATGACTCGATGTCTTCATTTGTGCCTTCTACGTGAAGTTCGACCGTTCCGTCATTCAAGTTTCGCACCCATCCTTTGATTCCGTATTGGCGAGCTGTCTCTTGTGAAAAGTTTCGAAACCCGACGCCTTGGACACGTCCAGATACGACCAAATGTTTGGCGACTCTCATTCTATATTCCTCCTTTATTTTGACAAAAATGTTTAGAGTCCTTACTTTAGGAAACGGTATTTAAGTAAAATAATGGAATTGAAGTGGTTATATATATGCAGTTATCGATATTGTCACGAATTTTTTAAATTGGCTTTGGGGAGTGCCAATCATCTCGTTACTCGTCTTGTCCGGTGTATTTCTCACCATCAAACTTGGTTTCTTTCAGTTTCGCTATCCGATCTACATATGTGAACTACTCGCACTTATTCGCTTCGCAAATTGAAGTGGGAGCTTCTTGGGAAGACCGTGCTCTTACTAGCCACGGTTGTTTACCAAGCTCGTCGGGCAGTCCCTGCCCTGAAGGATTGTCAGTCGGCCAACATCAATAGGTTGATGCTCGCGTTGATGTCACGGTCATGATGCGCGCCACAG